>NZ_JBHXKE010000038.1:0-46485 GCF_042722765.1 Kitasatospora sp. NPDC058406 | reverse complement strand
CGGCCCGCGCCGGGGTTTCCGCGGGGGCCCCCCCCCGCCCCCGTGGGGGGGGGCCCGCCCCTCTTCGCGTCACGGTCGACCGGGTCGGTCAGCGGTGGCCGCCGCCGTTTCCGTTGCCGTTGCCGCCGCCGATGATGCCCGGCGGGAGGGTGATCCCGCCGCCGATCAGGCCGCCGGCGTTGGTGCCGCCGGGGTTGCCGCCGCCGGTGTTGGCGGGCGGCGGCGGGTTGCCACCCGCGTTGGGGTCGCCGGTGGCCGGCGGGCTGGCCGGCGCGGTGGCGTTCGGGTCGGGCTTGGGTGCCGGGTCCGGGATGTTGATGGTCGGCAGGGTCTCCATGGGAGCGCCGCGCAGGGCCTGGTTCATCGCCATCTGCCAGATCGGGCCGGGGCCGGTGGCGCCGAAGACGCCGTCGGCGCCGTAGTAGGTCTCGCCGATCTTCATGTTCTTCATCTTCACGCCGCCGGCCGGGCCGCCGAGCCAGACGGCGGTGGCGAGCTGCGGGGTGTAGCCGCTGAACCAGGCGGCCTTCTTCTCGTCGGTGGTACCGGTCTTGCCGGCGATCTGGCGTCCGCCTTCGAGCTGGAGGGAGGCGCCGGTGCCCTTCTCGGTCACGTTGAGCAGGACGGCGTTGAGGGCGTCCGCGGTGTCCTGGGAGTAGGCCTGGCTGCAGGTCGTCTGCGGGACCTTGATGTCCTTGCCGTCCACCGTGGTGATCTTGTTGATCGCGACGGGGGTGCAGTACTTGCCGCGGGCGGCGAAGGTGGCGTAGACGTTCGCCATGGTCAGCGGGGAGAGCTCCAGGGTGCCGAGGACCATCGACGGGACCTCGACGAACGGGTCGCCCTTCGAGGTCTGGCTGATGCCGAGCTTGTTGGCCATCTGCTTCATGGCGCAGAGGCCGACCTTCTGCTCCATCTGCACGAAGTAGGTGTTGACCGACAGGGCCATGGCCTGCTTCAGCTCGTACGGGCCGACCTCGCTGGCCGACTCGTTGCCGACGCTGCGCTCCTTGCCCTTGGCGGTGTTCTTCCAGGTGCCCGAGCAGGTGGACATCGTGGGGTACTCGATCTTGTTCTCGGACGGGAACGGCTGGGTGGGGGACATCCCCGACTCCAGCGCCGCCGCGGCCAGGACCGGCTTGAACGTCGAACCGGTCTGGAAGCCGTTGCCGCCGCCCATCGCCGCGTCGACGTTGAGGTTGACGACGGTCTGGTTCTTGTTCGGGTCCAGGCCGTACGGGCGGGTCTGGGCCATCCCGAGGATCTTGCCGGTGCCGGGCTCCATCATGGTGGCGGCGGCCGAGACCGGGTCGGTCACCTTGACCTTGGAGGTCACCGCGTTCTGGGCGGCGGCCTGCTTGTCCGGGTCGAGGGTGGTGTAGATGTTCAGACCGCCCTGGTCCCAGAACTTCTTCCGGTCGGCGGCGTTCTTGCCGAAGACCGGGTCCTGCTTGACCACGTGCCGGACGTAGTCGCAGAAGAAGCCCATGCCGGCCTGCGCGGTGATGCAGCCGTTCTGCGGGTCCTTGAACTTCAGGCCCAGCGGGGCGGCCTTGGCCTCCTTGGCCTGGTCCGCGGTGATGTGCTTGTTCTCGAGCATCTTGTCGAGCACGACGTTGCGCCGCTTGACCGTGTTCTCGGGGAAGCGCACCGGGTCGTACTGCGAGGGGTTCTGCACCACGCCGGCGAGGGTGGCGGCCTCGGCGATCGTCAGGTCCTTGTTGTTCTTGCTGAAGTACCGCTGGGCGGCGGCCTCGACACCGTAGGCCTGGTGGCCGTAGAAGGTGATGTTGAGGTAGTTGGTGAGGATCTGGTCCTTGGTCAGGTCCTCCTCCAGCTTGATCGCGACCTTCAGCTCCTGGATCTTGCGGCCCAGGGTCTTGCGCTGGGCCTCCAGGACGGCCGCCTGGTCGTCGCCGGCCTTCTCGACGTTGACGTTCTTCACGTACTGCTGGGTCAGCGTCGAGGCGCCCTGGGAGGTGGTGCCGCTCTCCGCGTTCTTGCTGATCGCGCGGAGCACGCCCTTGAGGTCGACGGCGCCGTGCTCGTAGAAGCGGGCGTCCTCGATGTCGACCTGGGCCTGCCGCATGTACGGCGACATCTGGTCGGCGGCGAGGACGGTGCGGTCGCGCTCGTACACCTTGGCGATCAGCCCGCCCTTGGCGTCGAAGATCTGGGTCGCCTGGGAGAGCGGAGGGGTCTTGAAGTCGTCCGGGATGTTGGAGAAGCCCTCTGCGGTGTTCTTGGCGGTCAGGCCGAGCGCGCCGACGGCGGGCAGGGCCATGCCGGCCAGCAGGACTCCGGAGAGCACGCTGACCCCCAGGAACTTGACTCCGTGTCCCGCGTAAGCCAGCGGTGACTCGCGGCGTGTACCGCGCGGAGCTCCGGTGTTGCCTGGGGGCTGGGGTGCCTGGGGGCGCTTCGGTGCCATGGGAGAACCCTACGTTGCCGATTCCCGCACACCGGGGCAGGTGTTCGCCTAGGCTTGTCACAAGCTTGCGACAGCTTCGCTCTGTCAGCATCTGTCACTCTTGTGAGTGATGAGAATTGCCCGAATTGCCCTTTCTTGGGGGGTTTTTGAGGCAGCTGTCGCTGGCTGTGCACCTGTGTCCGGTAGCGCTCAGTGACGACTCGCGTGGCGAGAGTGGCGCCCGCGACCCTGGCAAGGCTTGCGACCTGCGGTCACTCCAACGAGTGAGCTGATCGATACCCATAGTCCAATCGGGTCATTCGAGATTGAGCCCGAAGGGGCTGTTGCAACCTGTCGTTCTTCCGTAACGTCCTCAACTGGCAACGGTGAATATGCCGTTGCCGCCGTGGGGGAGCCTCGATTCGGGAGAGGACGGCGCCGGCATGGGCTGGGTAGACGACTGGAGTGCGCAGGCCGCCTGCCGCACGAGTGATCCGGACGAACTGTTCGTCCAGGGGGCGGCGCAGAATCGCGCCAAGGCGGTGTGCAGCGGGTGTCCCGTCCGCACGGAATGCCTGGCCGACGCGCTGGACAATCGGGTGGAGTTCGGGGTCTGGGGCGGGATGACCGAACGCGAACGCCGGGCGCTGCTGCGCCGACGGCCGACGGTGGTCTCGTGGCGGCGGCTGCTGGAGACGGCCCGCACCGAGTACGAGACCTCGCTGGCCACCGGCGTGATACTGACGGACTACGCCCAGGCGGGCTGAACCTCCGGGCCGTCCGGCCGATGGCTTCACTCGGCGTTCGGCCTCGTTCGGCCCTGTTCGGTCGGTGGTCATTCCCGGCCCGTGGTCCTGCCCGGGCCGGTGACCGCACGGTCCCGCCGGGGACAGCCCCGCCGGGAACCGCCCGCCCGGTGACTGCGCCGTCCGGTGACTGCGCCGCCCGGTCGGTGACCGCACGGCTCAGCCGGTCGCCCCGCTGAGCCGTTCACCGATGGTGCGCAGGCCCTCCAGGTCGTGGACGTCCCCGGGGAGCGCGGCGACCTCGACGATCGGCACGTCCGGGTAGACCGAGACGAAGCGGTCGCGGGTGCGGCGCTCCCGCGCCATCACCTGCATCCGCTCGGCGTGCAGGCGCAGCAGCCCGGCCGCGAGCAGCTCGGCCTCCGGCGACGCGTGCTCCGAGCCGTTCTCCTCCAGGGCCTCGGCCGCCGCCAGCGACCGCTCCGCGGTGAGCTGCGGGACGCCCGTGCCGTGCACCCGGTTGAGTACCAGGCCGGCCAGCGGCATCCGGTCGGCGGCCAGCCGGTCCACGAAGTACGCGGCCTCGCGCAGCGCGTCCCGCTCCGGCGCGGCCACCACCAGGAACGCCGTGCCCGGTGCCTGCAGTAGCTGGTACGTCCGGTCCGCGCGTTCCCGGAAGCCGCCGAACATCGAGTCCGTCGCGCTGACGAAGGTCTGCACGTCGGTCAGCAGCTGGGCGCCGAAGATCTTGCCGAGGGTGCCGGTGAGCAGGCCCATGCCGACGTTGAGGAACTTCATCGCCGACCGGCCGCCGACCTTGGCCGGCGCGGTCAGGATGCGGATCACCTTGCCGTCGAGGAAGGACCCGAGCCGGTTCGGCGCGTCCAGGAAGTCCAGTGCGGAGCGGGACGGCGGGGTGTCGACGACGATGAGGTCCCACTCCTCGGCCGCGCGGAGCTGGCCGAGCTTCTCCATCGCCATGTACTCCTGCGTGCCCGCGAAGCCGGCCGACAGCGACTGGTAGAAGGGGTTCTCCATGATCGCCCGGGCCCGCTCGGGCTCGGCGTGGGCCAGCACGACCTCGTCGAAGGTCCGCTTCATGTCGAGCATCATGGCCTGGAGCTCGCCGTCGCCGGTGACGCCCTTGACGATCCTGGGCGTGTTGTCCAGCTCGGTCAGGCCCATCGACTGCGCCAGCCGCCGCGCCGGGTCGATGGTCAGCACGACGACCTTGCGGCCCCGCTCCGCCGCCCGCAGGCCGATCGCCGCCGCGGTGGTGGTCTTGCCGACGCCGCCCGAGCCGCAGCAGACGATGATCCTGGTCTTCGGGTTGTCGATCAGCTTGTCCACGGCGAGCCGGCTGCCGCCGCTCTGCACGTTCCCGCCGCTCTGCACGCTGTTCCGCCCGCCCGTGCTCACGCTGCCCCCTGACGCTTCAGTTCGCCCGCCAGCCGGTAGAGCCCGCCGAGGTCCACACCCTCGCCCAGCAGCGGCAGTTCGTAGGTCGGGAGCTTCAGCTGCTGGAGGTCGGCGCGCTGTTCGCGCTCCAGCTCCACCCGCTCGGCGTGCTCCCGTGCCTGGTCCAGCAGCGGGCCGAGCAGCGGTTCGACCGCGGCCCGGACGGTCTCCGGTTTGCGCGAGCGCCCGCCGAGCCCCGCCTCGACGAGGGCGAGCGCGACCTCCTCGCGGTGGTCGCCGTCGACCGCGGCCACCGCCGCCGCGTCCAGCAGCGGCGGCCGGACCATGTTCACCAGGACCCCGCCCACCGGGAGGCCGGCCTCGCGCAGCTCCTCGAAGCCGTCGACGGTCTCCTGCACCGGCATCTCCTCCAGCAGGGTGACCAGGTGCACCGCGGTCTCGGGCGACTTCAGCACCCGCATCACGGCCTGCGCCTGGGAGTGGATCGGCCCGAACCGGGCCAGCCCGGCCACCTCGGAGTTCACGTTCAGGAACCTGGTGATCCGTCCGGTCGGAGGCGCGTCCATCACCACCGCGTCGTACCGGCGGCGCCCGTCCGGGCCCTTGCGCCGGGCCGCCTCGCAGGCCTTGCCGGTCAGCAGGACGTCCCGGACGCCCGGCGCGATGGTCGTCGCGAAGTCGACGAAGCCCACCTTCTGTAGCGCCTTGCCGGCCCGGCCGAGCTTGTAGAACATGTCGAGGTACTCGAGCAGCGCCTGCTCGGTGTCGATGGCGAGCGCGTGGACCTCGCCACCGCCCGCGGTACCTCCGGGCAGTCCCAACTGGGCGGGTGAGACCGAGGCGATCCGGCGCTCCTCGTACGGCAGCGCCGCGATCCCGAACAGCTCGGCGATGCCCTGCCGGCCCTCCACCTCGATCAACAGCGTCCGGCGGCCCTCCGCTGCGAGGGCCAGCGCCAGTGCCGCGGCCAGGGTGGTCTTGCCCGTCCCGCCCTTGCCGCTGACCACGTGCAACCGCACGCCCTCCCAGTCGGGATCGCGCCGGGCCGCCTGGCCGGGGGTGCGTGCCACGCTCCGTCTCCGTCCGTCTCCGAGGGCGGCACCGCTCAGGGTGCCCTCCCGCGAGGGTAACCAGGGACCGCGCCGGATGCCGGGACTACCGGGGGGGCCAGGCCTGAATCATGCCCGGTTTGTGGGCCACCTCACACGCACGAGCGCGGGCCGCGCCGGTCGCCCGGGCGGAGCGTCTAGAGTCTGGCCATGACCAAGTGGGAATACATGACGGCACCCCTGCTCGTGCACGCCACGAAGCAGATCCTGGACAACTTCGGCTCGGACGGCTGGGAGCTCGTCCAGGTCGTACCAGGTCCGAACCCGGAGCAGCTGGTGGCCTACTTCAAGCGGGAGAAGCAGGCATGAGCAAGGTCGAGGAGAGGCTCGCCGAGCTGGGCCTGACCCTGCCGCCGGTGGCCGCCCCGGTCGCCGCCTACGTCCCGGCGCTGCGCACGGGCGAGTTCGTCTTCACCTCCGGCCAGCTGCCGATGGTGGGCGGCAAGCTGCTGAACACCGGCAAGGTCGGCGCCGAGATCACCCCGGAGGAGGCCAAGGAGCTCGCGCAGGTCTGCGCGCTCAACGGGCTGGCCGCCGTCAAGTCGGTGATCGGTGACCTGGACCTGGTCGAGCAGGTCGTCAAGGTGGTCGGCTTCGTCGCCTCCGCCCCGGACTTCACCGGCCAGCCCGGCGTGATCAACGGTACGAGCGAGCTGCTCGGCAAGGTGTTCGGCGAGGCCGGCGTGCACGCCCGGAGCGCCGTCGGCGTCACCGTGCTGCCGCTGGACGCCCCGGTCGAGGTGGAGCTCCAGGTCCGGGTCCGCGCCGGGGCCTGACCCCGCGTGTGACCGGAGGACCTCCCCGGAGCGGGGGCGGGCAGCGGATCACCCCTGTCCAACCCCGCCCCCGGGCGTTTAGCATCCGGGCATGGACCAGCGAGCAACGACGCTCCCGATGCCTCCCGGCTGGCCTGCCCGGATCCGGGCGGTCGAGTCCGGCGAGCTGAGCCCGCCCGTGCCCAAGCCGTCCGCCACCGTGGTGCTCCTCCGGGACGCGGGGCCGGACGCGGGGCCGGGCGTGGAACCGCTCGCGGATGCGGAGCCGGGTACGGACGCGGAGCGGGGCACTGCGCCGAACGACGCCCCCGGACCCGAGGCCTACCTGCTGCGCCGCCGCACTTCGATGGCGTTCGCCGCCGGCATGTACGCCTACCCGGGCGGCGGGGTGGACCGGCGGGACGCCGAGGCGGAACTCGGCTGGGCCGGGCCCGGCCCGCAGGAGTGGGCCGAACGGCTCGGGGTGGACGCCCGCACCGCCCAGGCGGTGGTCTGCGCGGCGGTCCGCGAGACCTTCGAGGAGGCCGGCGTCCTGCTGGCGGGGCCGGACGCGGACAGCGTCGCCGAACCCCGGGACTGGAGCGCGGAACGCGCCGCCCTGGAGGCCCACGAGCTCTCCTTCGCCGACTTCCTGCGCGAGCACGGTCTGCTGCTCCGCAGCGATCTGCTGGCCGGCTGGGCCCGGTGGGTCACCCCGGCCTTCGAGGAGCGCCGGTACGACACCTGGTTCTTCGTCGCCGCCCTGCCGCCCGGCCAGCGAGCCGCCCGCGAGGTCGGAGAGGCCGACCGGGTCGCCTGGCTGACCCCGGCCGAGGCGGTCAGGGGCTACGAGGAGGGCCGGTACGGCATGCTGCCGCCGACCGTCACGGTGCTGCGCGAACTGCTGCCGGTGCGCAGCGCCGCCGAGGCGCTGGCCGTGGCCGGTGACCGTTCGCTGACCCCGGTGCTCGGTCGGGCCGAGGTGCGGGGCGACCGGCTTACGGTCCGCTGGACGGGGTACGACGAGCTGACGATCGACGGCTCCTTCCCCGTCCGTCCGGGCGGCTGAGCCCTCCGGGCCCGGACGCGGTCGAGTCCCCCGGCTCCGACGACTGCGACGACTTCAGATGACTGCGACGACCTCGACGACCTCGATGACTTCGACGAACCCGGTGAGACCGGCGAGCCGGCCGACCCGGCCGACCCGGCCGAGACCGGTGAACCGGGCGATCCCGGTGGACCCGTCGGCTCCGCCGAGCCCCCGCGGTCTCCCCGGCCTCGCCGACCTCCCTGATTTCCCCGACCTCCCCGATTTCCCCGACCTCCCCGATTTCCCCGACCTCCCCGATCCCCGTGAACCCCGTGAATCCGAGTGGAAGGACCGACGCCCGATGACCCACAACGATGTGGCTCGCCGGACGGCACGCCAGGTGCCCGCCCGCAGCCTGAACCCGCGTACCCCCGCCTGTGAGGGCGGCCTCGTCCCCTTCAGCGAGCTGGCCCAGCGCGCACTCACCCGGGTCCTCCCCCTGCGCGCGCTGCATCGCGACGGCGAGGGCGGCCGGTGAGCGGACTCCTGCCGGGTGACCCCGCCGCCGCCATCGGCGGCGGGGCCACCCCCCGGGCGCTGTGCGTGCTGGCGCCGAACCCGTCGCCGATGACGCTGGACGGCACCAACACCTGGCTGCTCTCCGAGCCCGGTTCGGACCTCGCGGTGGTGATCGACCCCGGCCCGCTGCACGAGGGCCACCTGCGCAGGGTGGTCGAGACCGCCGAGCAGCAGGGCAAGCGCGTGGCGCTCACCCTGCTCACCCACGGCCACGCGGACCACTCCGAGGGCGCGGCCCGGTTCGCGGAGCTGACCGGCTCCGAGGTGCGCGCGCTGGACCCGGCGCACCGGCTCGGCTCCGAGGGCCTCACGCACGGGCAGCGCCTGGACGTCGGCGGCCTCGACCTGCGCGTGGTCGCCACCCCCGGGCACACCTCCGACTCGCTGACCTTCCACCTGCCCGCCGACGGGGCGATCCTCACCGGGGACACCGTGCTCGGCCGGGGCACCACGATGGTCGCCCACCCGGACGGCCGGCTCGGCGACTACCTCGACTCGCTGCGGCACCTGCACACCATGGCGGCCGAGCACGGGGTGGGGACCGTGCTGCCCGGCCACGGCCCGGTCCTCGCGGACGCGCTCGGCGCCGTCGACTACTACCTCGCGCACCGGGCCTCCCGGCTGGCCCAGGTGGAGACGGCGGTCGAGGCCGGCTGCCGGACGGCGGGCGAGGTGGTGGCGCGGGTCTACGCCGACGTGGACCGTGCGCTCTGGCCGGCCGCCGAGCTGTCGGTCCGGGCCCAGCTCCAGTACCTGCGGGAGCACGGGCTCATCCCGGACTGACCCGGTGCCGCGCGGCCGAGGGGCCCGGACGGCCGAGGGGCCCGTACGCTCGGCGTCCGGGCCCCTCGTCGTGCAGGCTTCCGGTCGGGTCCCGGGTCCCGGGCGGCCGATCGACTAGCGCGAGCGGCGGGAGAGCCGCTCGACGTCCATCAGGACCACCGCGCGTGCCTCCAGCTTCAGCCAGCCGCGGCCGGCGAAGTCGGCGAGCGCCTTGTTGACCGTCTCGCGGGAGGCGCCGACCAACTGGGCCAGCTCCTCCTGGGTGAGGTCGTGGGCGACGTGGATGCCCTCGTCGGACTGCACGCCGAACCGGCGGGAGAGGTCCAGCAGGGCCTTGGCGACGCGCCCGGGCACGTCGGAGAAGACCAGGTCGGACATCACGTCGTTGGTCCGGCGCAGGCGGCGGGCGATGGCGCGCAGCAGTGCGATCGAGACCTCGGGGCGCGCGTGCAGCCAGGGCTGCAGGTCGCCGTGGCCGAGGCCGAGCAGCTTGACCTCGGTGAGCGCGCTCGCGGTGGCGGTGCGCGGGCCCGGGTCGAAGAGCGACAGTTCGCCGATCATCTCGCTCGGGCCGAGGACGGCGAGCATGTTCTCGCGGCCGTCCGGCGAGGCGCGGTGCAGCTTGACCTTGCCCTCGGCGACGACGTAGAGCCGGTCGCCCGGGTCGCCCTCGTGGAACAGCGACTCACCGCGGGCGAGCGTGACCTCGGTCATGGAAGCGCGCAGCTCGCCGGCCTGTTCGTCGTCGAGTGCCGCGAAGAGTGCGGCGCGCCGCAGAACGTCGTCCACGTGCTTCCTCCTTCTCGGCCGGCCGGCCGTCAAGCCGTTCGGCACAAGTTCGTACAGTGCTCTGCATCACCAAGCATGGCGCATGTCGCTCCGATCATATGAGGAGGGGGTGCGCCGAGGGGTGCTGCGCGGGGCCATTCGTACCGCCTGTACCGCCAGGTCAACCCGGCGTCAAGCCGGGGTCACCGCGGTCGCACGGGTCGCTGAGCCGTTTCCGCGCGGTTCCCCGTGCCGTCCAGCCTGCCGATTCCTGCGCCGTTCATCGCGCCGTTCACCGCGCCGCTCCCGCTCCGGAGGCCGTTTCCGGAGCGAGCAGGGCGTCGGCGACGGCGGTGCGGGCGTAGAGCACGGCGTGACCGGCCCGGTGCGCGCTGGTCAGCCCGGCCGCGCGCAGGCCGGTGAGGTGCTGGGAGACCCCGGCGGCGGAGAGACCGGTGCGCCGGGCCAGTTCGGTGGTGGAGGCCGGCGAGTCGAGTTCGGCGAGCAACCGGGCCCGGGAACGGCCGAGGACGGCGGCGAGCGCGTCGGAGCCGGTGCTCGGCCGGGGTTCCCACAGCGTGGCGATCCCGCGGGCCGGGTAGGCGAGCTGCGGCGGGTCGGGCGGCAGCGACCGGGTCAGCACCCGCGGCCAGGCGAACACCGACGGTACGAGCAGCAGCCCGGCACCGGCGTCCAGGCGCCGGACCGCGCAGTGCCGCTGCTCCAGCCGGAGCGCGCCGCCGTCCCAGCGGACCGTTTCGTGCAGGTCGTCGAGGACGTGGGCGGTGCCGTGCCCGACGGCCTGGCGGGCGCGGTGCAGCACGTCCGCGTCCAGCAGCGCGCGGATCCGGGCCCAGTACGGCGCCAGCGCCAGCTGCCAGTACGCCTCGATGTCGGCCGTCAGCCGGGGCAACCGGCCGGCCGGGTCGCGGTAGAGCGGTTCGAGCGGGGCCGGGAGCCGGCCGTCGTGCGCGGCGGCCAGCAGGTCCAGGTCGGCCCGCACCTGGGCAGGAGTGGTGGCGGCGATCGCGGCCAGCTCGTCGGCGAGCGCCGGGGCGCTGGTGGCCGGGACGGGGTTGAGGAAGTCCGGCAGGTGGCCCTCGGGCGGGACCATCGCGGCCAGCCGCCGGTACACGGGTCCGACGGCGGCCAGCCGGGGCCGGACCTGCCCCGCCCACTGCCGGTGCAGTGCCGGGACGGGCGTGTGGGCCAGAGCCCGGAGGCTGGTCACCACCTCCCACATCGGGGAGACGGCGAACCTGGTCCGCGCCAGGTCGTCCGTCGAGAACGCGAGCGCGGTCCGCATCGCCGCCACCTTCCGGTCCGGGCCGAGATTCGGTCTCAGCTTAATCACTGGAGCCGACCGTATGGCGCCCGCGAGGATTCCGGTGTCGCACCACGATCCCCCGTGTGAAAGCCGGTGACCCTCATGACCTCTCCCGCCGCCCCCCTGTCCGCGGTCCCCTCCCTCCCGGTCCTCCGTGAGCGGGCCGTACGCCTGCGGGCCCTCGTCGCCGACGGCGTGCTCGTCCTGCCGAACGCCTGGGACGCCGGGAGCGCCGCCGTGATCGCCTCGGTCGGAGCGGCGGCGATCGCCACCACCAGCGGCGGTGTCTCCTGGTCGCTCGGGCGCGGCGACGGCCAGCGTCTCGACCGGGCGGAGGCCGTCGAGGTGGCCCGTCGGGTCGCCGCCGCCGTCGACCTGCCGGTCACCGTCGATGCCGAGGGCGGTTACGGCCCGAAGCCCGACGACGTGGCCGAGACCGTCCGGGCGCTGGTCGGGGCCGGTGCGGCGGGCGTCAACCTGGAGGACTCGGTGGCCGTCGGCGGCCCGCTGTTCGCGGTCGCGGACCAGGCCGAGCGGCTGCGCGCGGCGCGAGCTGCGGCGGCCGGGGCGGGCCTGCCGGAGCTGGTGGTGAACGCCCGGACGGACGTCGTCCTGTTCGGGCTGGGCGGCCTCGACGACGTTCTCGTCCGCGCCGAGGCGTACGCGGAGGCCGGCGCCGACGGTCTCTTCGTGCCGGGCCTGCTGGACCTCGACGCGCTGGCCGCGCTCTGCGCGCGTTCGCCGCTGCCGGTCAACGCGATGGCCGTCGCGGGCGGGCCCACCGTCGCCGAGCTCGCCGCCACGGGGGTGCGGCGGGTCAGCGTCGGAACGAGCCTGGCCCAGTTCGCCTACACCGCCGCCCGGGCGGGCGCCGCCGAGCTGCTCGGCGCGGGCTCGCTGACCGAGCCGGCCGGCGCTCTCGGCTTCGGCGAGGTCGACGCCCTGTTCGGGCGGGGCTGAGGCTCGGGGTGCGGCTCGCCGCGGCGGGTTGCACCCGGGACCGGCCGCGCCGGCGGACCGAGTCGGGGGGGCGTCGGGGGGCCGGTCAGTGAACGGGCCGTCCGGTGAGGAAGTCGAGGAGGACCCGGCGGCCGGTCTGGGAGGTGAGGCTGCCGTAGGCGTCGTCGAAGGCGTGCTCGGCGAACGGCAGCACGCGCACGGTGGTGGGGACGCCGGCCGTGCGCAGCGTGTCGCCCAGGGCCTCCACACCTCCGGGCGGGGCGCTGCGATCGCGGTCGCCGACCACGAGGAGGGTGGGCGGGAGGCCCGGGCGGACCTCCGGGGCGGGGGACACCTCGCGGTAGCGGTCGGGATACTGCGCGGGCGTGCCGCCGGTGTACAGCTCGGCGGCGGCGCGGGTGCCGGCCACGTCGCGCCGCCACATCTCGGTGACGTCGACACCCGGGTAGAAGCCCACGACCGAGGCCGGGGGCCTGGGCGCGGCACCGCTCGTCGGCCTGATCGTCCCGTTCTGCAGACGGTAGGCGGCGTTCATGGCCAGCGTGCCCCCGGCCGACATGCCGCCCAGCGAGATCCGGTCGGGGTCGAGGCCGTACGCGTCGGTCCGGTCCTGCACCCAGCGCAGCGCGGCGACGAGGTCCTGAGGGGCCTTGTCCCAGGTGGGGCGGTCGGGCCGGGCGAGCCGGTAGTCGACGGCGAAGACGGCGACGCCGTGGTCGGCCAGCCAGCGTCCGGTGCCGCGCAGGTCGGACTTGTCGAAGGTGTGGAAGCCGCCGGAGTGGGCGAGCACGACGGCGGGAGTCCTGCCGTCGTGGCGCGGGGGGAGGTAGACGTCGGCCTTCAGCTCCTCGCCGTCGGCGGTCCCGTACGTCTCCGTGGCGTCGGGCGCGGTGTCCGGGTAGGCGAGCTGGCCGAAGACCTCGCCGAACGAGACCTCGGCGCCGGCCCGCCGGGCGTCGGCGTACTGGATCCCGCCGATGACCAGTGCGGCGGCGGTCGACAGCGCCGCGACCACGGTGACCGTCCGGCCCCAGCGCACCAGGCCGCCGCGCCGGGCGGCGGTGGCGAGCGCGGCGCCGGCCAGGCCGAGCAGGGCGACGAGGAGGGGGTACTGGCCGCCGAGCACCGGTCCGATGATCCCCGCCTTGGGGATCGCCGGCAGGTATGCCCCGAGCATGATCACCGCGACCAGGAACGTGAGCGACGAGGCGAGCAGGGCGGCGGCGACCAGGACGGCTCGCCTGAGCCGGCGGGGTGCCGCCGACAGGACGGTTCGGACGGACGGGGTCATACCGGTGCTCCTGTGCGGGGTTGCGGGGTGCGGGGTGAGGTGCCGGGGCGCGGGATCGCGAGGCTCGGGCCGGCGGGTGCTCCCGCCGGCCCGCCGACACCTCCGAGCCTCCCCGAACCCGGCCGCACCCCGCGTCCCCCGGCGGAGCCAACCCCGGGACGTGGCTCTCGCGGGGGACGCCGCTCAGCGGTCCGCCGCGTCGCTCCCCGGTGTGACCAGCCCGTTCTCGTACGCGAAGACGGCGGCCTGGGTGCGGTCACGCAGGCTCAGCTTCCGCAGGATGCGGCCCACATGGGTCTTGACGGTCTCCTCGGCCACCACCAGCTCGCGGGCGATCTCGGCGTTGGAGAGGCCGCGGGCGATCTGGACCAGCACCTCGCGTTCGCGCTCGGTGAGCCCGGCGGTCGGTCCGCCGACCCGCTCGCGGGGCGGCCCGGTGACCTGCGCGGCGGCCTGTCCGGTGACCTGCTCGCGGGGCCCGCTCCGCCGGAACCGCCGAGGCGGCGAGGCGCCGGCGGACGCCTTGGTGGACGCCCCTGTCGTCCCTGAAGGCACCCCGTCCGCCGGCCCGCCCGATGGTCCGGCCGCCGGCCGGGCCGCACCACCCAGCCGGGAGAACTCGGTGATCAGCCGTCTGGTCAGGTCCGGCGAGAGCATCGCCTCGCCGCGTGCCACCACCCGGACGGCCTCGGCCAGTTCCACGCCGGACGCGTCCTTGAGGAGGAACCCGGTGGCGCCCGCCCGCAGCGCCTCGTACACGTACTCGTCGAGGTCGAAGGTGGTGAGCACCAGGATCCGCGTGGTCCCGCCCAGCAGCCCGGTGATCCGGCGGGTGGCCTCGATGCCGTCCAGGACCGGCATGCGGACGTCCATCACGATCACGTCGGGGCGCAGCTCCTCCGCGCGGGCGACGGCCTCGGCGCCGTCCCGTGCGGTGCCGACCACCTCGATGCCGGGCTGGGCCCCGAGCAGGACCGAGAAGGCCTCGCGGACCATGCCCTGGTCGTCGGCGATCAACACCCTGGTCGTCATCCCGGGCCGTCCTCGTGGGGGGTGGTGGTGGGCAGGACGGCGGTGACCTCGTACCCGCCGTCGGAGGTCGGACCGGCGGCGAGGTCGCCCCCGAGCATCGCCGCCCGCTCGCGCATGCCGGTGAGCCCGTGACCGCCGCCGGGGGAGGGCGGTGCCTCCTGCGCCGCGGGCCCGTTGGCGACCCGCAGCCCCAGTGCCGCGGGGCGGTAGGCGAGTTCGACGACGGACTGCGCGCCGGGTGCGTGCCGCAGCGTGTTGCTCAGCGCCTCCTGGACGATCCGGTAGGCCGACAGCCCGACGCCCGGCGGCAAGGGGCGGCGCGGGCCGTCGACGACCAGACCGACCGTCAGCCCGGCGGAGCGGACGGTGTCCAGCAGCGCGTCGAGCCGTTCCAGGGAGGGCTGCGGCGCGGTGCCGCCGAACCGTTCCTCCGGACCGTCCGCACGCAGCACGCCCAGGAGGCGACGCAGCTCCGTCAGGCCGTCCAGGGCGACCGCGCGGATCGCGGCCAGTTCGGCGACCAGTTCCGGCGGCGGGTCCGCCACCCGGTACGGCGCCGCGTCCGCCTTGATCGACACGACGGACATGTGGTGGGCGACCACGTCGTGCAGCTCGCGCGCGATCCTGGCGCGTTCCTCCAGCACGGTGCGCAGCGCCCGTTCGTGCGCGGTCGCGGCGGTCTGCTCGATCAGCCGGGCCCGGTCCTCGCGGCGTCCGCGGCGGACCGCGCCGATCAGGACCGCCAGCGCGAACCACCCGCAGCCGACCGCGACCAAGGCCCACGACCCGACCGGCAGGCCGGCAAGTTTCAGCGACGCGCCGCAGAGCGCGCTCACGCAGGCCGCCGTGACGGACACCGCCGGCCGGTTCCGCAGGGCGAGCAGGAGCAGCACTCCGGCCTGGACCGGCCACGTCCACAGCTCGTTGTCGTGCGTGGGCGGGTGGGCGACGGGGATGACGACGGCGAGCGCCGTCGCCAGCCACCAGGCGACCACCGGCCGGCGCAGCGCGACCACCAGGGTCCCCGCGTGCGCGACGGCCAGCAGGCGCGCGACCGGGTCCGCGCCCGTCGCGGCCAGGGCCAGGGCCCCGAGGACCACGGCGACGTGCGGGAGCCACCGCAACCGTGGCGGCCAGACCAGCGGCGGCAGCGGCTGCGGCCGGGGGGTGAGCAGATCCGCTCCTACGTGCCGCGGTGCGGGCCGGCTCACCGGCCGCACAGGCGGTGGAGCTGACGGCGGCGCGGGCGGTGGTGCGGACGGCCTCGGCGGCGCGGCGGTCGAAGCACCGTCAGAGGGCACGGGCCGTCGGGCCCGGGCGGAAGGAAGGCCCTCGGGGCGGCGGTGCTGACCATGCGGGTGACGCTATCCCGTGCGCCCCCGCCCCGGCGAACGCGCCCTCCCGGGGGCCCCGCCCCGGTGAACGCGCCCTCCCGGCGGCCGGTGTGCGGCGTGCCGCCACCGGTCGTCCATCGGTCATCGCTGATCCGCCGCACGCGGCGGACCGTCCGGCGTAGCCTTCGTGCATGGCAGAGAGCAAGGTCCGGCAGGCCGGGACCAAGGCGGTCGCGAAGCCGGCGACCAAGGCGGCTGCGAAGCCGGCGGCGACGGTCAGGCCGAGGAAACCGGAGTCGCACCTGGCGATGGTGCGGCGGGCGCGGCGGATCAACCGGGAGCTGGCGGAGCTGTACCCGTACGCGCATCCGGAGCTGGATTTCGACAACCCCTTCGAGCTGCTGGTGGCCACGGTGCTGTCGGCGCAGACCACCGACCTGCGGGTGAACCAGACGACGCCCGCACTGTTTGCGAAGTACCCGTCGCCGGAGGACATGGCGGCCGCCGACCCGGCGGAGCTGGAGGAGATCATCCGGCCGACCGGCTTCTTCCGGAACAAGGCGAGGTCGCTGATCGGCCTGTCGATCGCGCTGCGGGACGAGTTCGGCGGCGAGGTCCCGGGTCGGCTGGAGGACCTGGTCACCCTTCCCGGCGTCGGTCGCAAGACCGCCAACGTCGTGCTCGGCAACGCCTTCGGGGTCCCGGGGATCACCGTGGACACCCACTTCGGGCGGTTGTCCCGACGGTTCGGGTGGACGGCGGAGGAGGACCCGGTCAAGGTCGAGGCGGTCGTCGCGGAGATCTTCCCGAAGTCCGAGTGGACCATGCTCTCGCACCGGGTGGTCTTCCACGGCCGCCGGATCTGCCACTCCCGGAAGCCCGCCTGCGGGGCCTGCCCGATCGCGCCGCTCTGCCCCGCGTACGGCGAGGGGGAGACCGATCCGGAGAAGGCGCAGAAGCTGCTCAAGTACGAGATGGGCGGCCAGCCCGGCCAGCGGCTGAGGCCGCCCGCGGACTTCCCGGGCGAGGCCGCCGCCCGCGCCGACGCCGCCGCCCACCGGGGCGAGGTCGCCGACCTGGCGGTGGCCGAGTGACCGCCGGCGCGGCCGGGATCGAGCGGGACGGCCTGCCGTCCTGGCTGGAGCCGGTCCGGGAAGCCGCGGAACGGGTGCTGCCCGAGCAGCTGAGCCGCTTCCTGCCGCCCCCCGAGGGCGGACGCGCCGCTGCCGTCCTGATGCTGTTCGGCGAGGGCGCCACCGGTCCGGACGTCCTGCTCATCGAACGGGCCCGCTCGCTGCGCTCGCACGCGGGCCAGCCGTCCTTCCCGGGCGGCGCGCTGGACCCGGAGGACGGTGACCCCGCCGGCCCCGGGCCGGTCGCGGCGGCGCTGCGGGAGGCCTGGGAGGAGACCGGACTGGATCCGGCCGGGGTGCAGGTCTTCGCGACCCTGCCGGCCCTCTACATCCCGGTCAGCCGGTTCGTGGTGACCCCGGTGCTCGGCTGGTGGCGCGAGGAGTCGCCGGTCCGGCCGGTGGACACCGCGGAGACCGGCGCGGTGTTCCGGGTGTCGATCGACGAGCTGACCGACCCGGCCAACCGGGCCAGGCTCCGCCATCCCTCGGGTCACCTGGGCCCGGCCTTCGCGGTCGCGGGGCGTCTGGTGTGGGGCTTCACCGCCGGGGTGATCGACCGGGTGCTCCACCACAGCGGCATGGAGCGGCCGTGGGACACCGCCAGGATCGTCAACCTGTCGGACGAGGCGCTGGAGCTGGTGCAGGGCGACCGGGACCGCTCCCGTGCGGTGCTCGGCCGCGACTCCGGGCCGTCGTGAGCGGGGGCGCGGCGGGTCCCGTCCCGGTGAGCGGGAGCGTGGCGGCCCGTGCGGCGGCCCGCCCGGACGTGGCGGCCCGTGCCGCCGGCCGTGCGGGAACGGCGGGCCGGACCCTCCCGGCCGCCCTCCCGGCCGCCCGCCCGTCCGCGCGCGCGGCGCGGCATGGGAGGGTGTTCGGGTGAACGTCCTGGATGTGCTGTTGATCGCCGCCGCCGTGGGATTCGCCGTGTCGGGCTACCGGCAGGGCTTCGTGGTCGGCGTGCTGTCGGTCCTCGGCTTCCTCGGCGGCGGCCTGCTCGCCGTCCAACTGCTGCCGTTGCTGCTCGACCACCTCAGCCCCGGGACCACCGCCTCCGTGATCGCCGTGGTGGTGGTGATCGTGCTGGCGGCGATCGGCCAGGCGATCACCACCCACTTCGGCTGGAAGCTGCGCGGCCACATCGACCGCCGCCCGGCGCGGGCGCTGGACGCGGCCGGCGGGTCCGTGGTGAACGTGATCTCGATGCTGCTGGTGGCCTGGCTGATCGGTTCGGCCCTGGCCGGGACGTCCCTGCCGACCGTCTCCAAGCAGGTCCGCACCTCGGCGATCCTGAGCGGCGTGCAGGACACGCTGCCGTCCGACGCGCCCAACTGGTTCTCGGACTTCTCCAAGGTGCTCGCCCGCAACGGCTTCCCGCAGGTGTTCAACCCCTTCGAGCACGAGCCGATCACCCAGGTCGACATCCCCGACCCGGCGCTGGCCGCGAGCCCGGCGGTGGCGAAGGCGAAGCAGAGCCTGGTCAAGGTGGTCGGCACCGCCACGTCCTGCGGCAAGACGCTGGAGGGCAGCGGCTTCGTCTACGCCCCGCACCGGGTGATGACCAACGCCCACGTCGTCGGCGGGGTCGACGAGCCCACCGTGCAGATCGGCGGGGTCGGCCAGCTGTACGACGCGACGGTGGTCCGCTACGACTGGCAGCGCGACATCGCGATCCTGGACGTGCCCAAGCTCAACGCGCCGCCGCTCGGTTTCGCCGGCGAGGCGAAGACCAACGACAGCGCGATCGTGGCGGGCTTCCCCGAGAACGGCGCCTTCAACGTGCAGCCGGCCCGCATCCGCGGCCGGATCCAGGCGAACGGTCCGGACATCTACCACCGCGGCCAGGTGGTCCGGGACGTCTACTCGGTGCGGTCGCTGGTCCGCCAGGGCAACAGCGGAGGTCCGCTGCTCACGCCGGACGGCCAGGTCTTCGGGATGGTGTTCGCCAAGTCGCTGGACAGCGCGGACACCGGGTACGTGCTGACCGCCGCCGAGGTGCGCGAGGACGCCGAGAAGGGCAGCACGGCCACGGCCCGGGTCGACACCCAGGGCTGCGCCCTCTGATCCGTACGGCCGCCGGTCCGTCCCGCGGGGCCGGGCCGGGGCCTCAGGTCTCGCGTCGGAGTCTGGCGCCCACCCAGCGGGCGCGACGGCCGAGGATGCGTGGGATGCCGAGCTGCCGCTGGTCCGTGCGCTGGTGGCGGTCCACGACGTCGTAGCCGAGGTCGTCCGACCAGTCGGTGCGGTGGGCGGCGGAGCGCTGCGGGCTGGTGTGGCGTCGGCCGCGCGGGGCGCCGTCGCGATCGGGCATCCAGGTCATACCGCAATGGATGCCCCTGGGCCGACGGGGGTAACCACGGGAGTTGTGCCCATCTTGGCCTATGCGTTTGTCATATGAGCACACTGTAAAGGGAGTTGGGACCTTCGACCCTGATCATCGGCCCGCTCGCGGACGAACCCGGACGGACCCGGGTGCCCCGCCCGGCACTCAGTCCTTGTGGCGGCCGATCCAGTCCAGCAGTTCCGCGGTGAACTGCTCCGGCGCCTCCTCGTGCGGGAAGTGCCCGATCCCGGGCATCAGCCGCCAGCGGTACGGCGCGGCGACGTACTCACCGCCGCCGAGCGCGGTGTGGGACAGCAGCACCGGGTCCGCGGCGCCCTGGACGTGCAACGTCGGTGCGGTGATGGGCTTCTTCATCCGGCGGGCGAACTGGATGCCGTCCGGCCGGGCCATCGACCGCAGCAGCCACCGGTACGGCTCGATCGAGCAGTGCGCGGTGCTGGGGATCCGGATCGCCCGCCGGTACGCGGCCACCGTCGCGCGGTCCAGCTGGTTGCGGCCGGTCCAGTCGTCCAGGTAGCGGCCGACCAGTGCCGCGTCGTCGGCCACCAGACGGCGTTCCGGTATCCACGGCCGCTGGAAGCCCAGGACGTGATCGAAAGCGGCCATCTGGCGCCGGTCCGTGAGCAGGGCCCGACGGAGGTCGCGCGGGTGTGCCGCCGAGACCACGGTGAGGCTCTGGATCACCGACGGCCGCATCACCGCCGCCACCCAGGCCAGCGTCCCGCCCGAGGCGTGGCCGACCAGGTGGGCCCGGTTCTCACCGAGGGAGCGGATCACCCCGGTGATGTCGAGCGCGAGGTTGCCCGGGTCGTAGCCGCGCGGGGTGCGGTCGCTGCCGCCGATCCCGCGCAGGTCGAGCGCGACGGCCCGGTAGCCGGCCGCGGCGAGCGCGGTCAGCTGGTGGCGCCAGGCCCACCAGTACTCGGGCCAGCCGTGCACCAGCAGGACCAGCGGGCCCGCTCCCAGCTCGGCGATGTGGAACCGGGCACCGTTGGCGGCGAGGTCGCGGTGGGTCCAGGGCCCCGCCTGCCGGATGTCCCACGCGGAGTCGAGGGGGGCGTCGTCGGTCGTCCCGTTGACAGCGGCGCCGTCGGTGGGGCCGGAGGCGCTGTCGTGGTCGTCGTCGCCGGATGTGCCGCCGGAGCGGGCGGACGGCTGCGCGGGCACGGGCTTCTGGTCGAGCGACATACCGAGAGCGTGTCACATCCCCGTGCCGGACACGTGCCCGGCACTCGCACTCGGTGCGTCAGGCGTGCCGGGGGCTCGCCGCCCGGCGCCACGGGCCCACGGCGTCCGCCCGTCCGCTTGCCGCCGGCCTGTTCGCCGCCGGCCCGCCGTCCGCCCGGCGGGTGCCCGCGTCCGTTCCGGCCGCCCTTTACGGGATGCGGCCCAGGGCCCGGTCGATCTCCTCCTTGGTGGCGGGACGCGGCCGGGCGTTCTTGAGCACGTCGGCGGTCTTCTGGGCGCCCTCGATGGTCCGGTGCGGCTTCTCGATCCGCTTGAACGAACGCAGCGCCAGCAGGCCGAGCAGCACGGCCAGGAGCAGGTACGCACCGGCCACGATCAGGAACGACCAGCCCAGCGAGAGGCCCAGCGCGTGGATCCCGTACGCCGCGGCGGCGCTCAGCATCGGGACGGCGGCCAGCGCCACCACACCGGCGACCACCAGCGAGACGCCGCCGGAGACACCGCGCTTGACGTCCGCGCGCAGCTCGGCCTTGGCGAGCGCGATCTCGTCGTGGACCAGGGCGGACAGGTCGGTGGTGGCCGCCGCGAACAGCTGCCCCACCGAACGCTCGCCCTCGTAGGGCGCCCGGCCGTTGCTGGACGGGTCTGCGGCTCCTGCGGGCATCAGCTGTTCTCCTCTTCGGCCGTGCGGCGTGTGACGCCGCCGCACGGTGCGGCTCCCGGGCGGTTCCGGGTGACCGGGGCGGCCCGGCGGCGTCGGTGGACTGTCGACAGTTCAGAATCATGCCCCTACCGCCCGAGCGCACACCACTCCGGGGGCCCCGCCGGAGGGACGTGTCCCGGCGTTCGGGCCGCCTCAGCGGGTCCCGTCCGGGCCCTTCTCGGTGGGGCGGGTGGGCTCCGTCCCGCCGGCCCGCTCGGCTGCACGGGCCCGTTCGGCCATGCGGGCCTGCCAGGCGGGGTCGTCGAGCTGGTAGACGTCGGGGACGCCGTCGCCGTCCAGGTCGCGGTCCTCCTCCTCGCACAGTTCCTGGTAGTGGCGGTTGCGCAGTTTCAGCAGGACGGTGGCGATCAGCGCGCAGAGCAGCGAGCCCACCAGGACGGCGGCCTTGGAACGGTCGGCCAGCGCCGGGTCGTCCGGGAAGGCCAGTTCGCTGATCAGCAGTGAGACGGTGAAGCCGATGCCGGCCAGCACCGAGACCGCGAACATGTCCGCCCACTTGAGCTGCGGGTTCAGCTCGGCGCGGGTGAAGCGCGCGGCCAGCCAGGTACCGCCGAAGATGCCCACGGTCTTGCCTACCAGCAGGCCGAGGATGATGCCGAGCGGGGTGGCCTGGGTGAACACCTCGCCGAGTGCCGGCCCGGTGATCGTCACCCCGGCGGCGAACAGCGCGAACACCGGCACGGCCAGCCCCGCCGAGACCGGGCGGACGAGGTGTTCGATGTGCTCGCCGGGGGACTGCTTCTCGTCGCCCTCCCGGTGGCAGCGGAGCATCAGGCCCATCGCGACGCCGGCCACCGTGGCGTGCACGCCGCTCTCGTGCATCAGCGCCCAGTTCAGGAAGGCCAGCGGAACGAACAGGTACCAACCGTGCACCCCGCGCCGGTGCAGGAACCAGAACAGCACCAGCCCGGCGAAGGCCAGTCCGAGCGCCCAGAACTTGATGCCGGAGCTGTAGAAGATCGCGATGATCAGGATGGCGATCAGGTCGTCCACCACGGCGAGGGTGAGCAGGAAGGCCCGCAGCGCGGACGGCAGGTGGCTGCCGACCACGGCCAGCACGCCCAGCGCGAAGGCGATGTCGGTGGCGGTCGGGATCGCCCAGCCGCCCGGGTGGCCGCCGGCGCCCGAGTTGGCGAGGGCGAAGAGGACGGCAGGCAGCGTGACGCCGCAGACCGCGGCCACCACCGGCAGCAGTGCGGCACTCGGGGTCCGCAGCTCGCCGGCGACGAACTCGCGTTTCAGTTCGATGCCGGCCACGAAGAAGAAGATCGTCAGTAGCCCGTCCTTGGCCCACGCGTCCAGCGTGAGGTCCAGGTGGAGCGGTCCGGAGGGCCCGACGGTGTAGTCGAGGACGCTCTCGTACGCGTGCGGCCAGACGTTGGCCCAGATGAGGGCGATCACCGCGGCGATCAGCAGCAGGATGCCGCCGACCGTCTCCGTCCGCAGGGCGTCGGTGATGTACGTGCGCTCGGGGAGGGACAACCTGCCGAGGAGCTGGCGGCGTCGGGTCGTCGGCTCTTGGGCGGGCGGCTGGCTGGCCACGAGGGACCTCCTGGGGCGGGGAAACGGTGTCCGGATGCACCTGTGGTGCAGTGCCGACCAGACTTCCCGGCGCGCCCTGTGACGCGGAATCTTGATGCGTCGTTGACATTCTAGCGGGAACGGCAAGGCGACGTCCGGATTGTCATACTTCAGGACTTAGGACTTGGCGGCCCGTTCTGCACCCGTCCGAACGGAGGTGCGACACCCGAACGGAGTCTGCGGCATGCAGACGGGTGAACCGCTCCCTATCGTCGACCGCAGGCGCCGGCCCGGTTCAGCCCGGCCGGTGTCCAGCCCCGTTCCCTTCCTCCTCGGGAGGCACCACCATGCCCGGACCACCCCTCTTACGACTCCCGTCGCGGCCCTCCCACCGGAGCCCGCGGTGATGAACGGCGCCCTCCACCGCTCGCCCGGTCCCGACGCCTCGTCCGACCACCGGCCGGACGACCGGCCGGACCGCCTGCCCGGTCATCGGCCCGGTCCGGGCTCCGGTTCCGCCTCCGGTTCGGCCTCTGCCGCTGCCTCTGCCGCTGCCTCCGAGCCCGGGCCGGACCTCGACCGCCTGCTCCGCCCGCTCTTCCGGGCCGCCGCCCCGGGTGGCGGTGCCGCCGTGGTGGTGATCCGTGGGGACGAGCGGACGGTCGCCTGCCGCGGGCACGTCGACCGCTCCGTCGAACGCCCGGTTCGTGCCGACACCCGCTTCGAGCTCGGCTCCGTCACCAAGACCTTCACCGGGCTGCTGCTCGCCGAGATGGCGGCCCGCGGCGAGGTCGGCTACGACGATCCGATCGACCGTTACCTGCCCGCCGACGCCGCCCCCGGCTACCCGCAGGCCGCGAGGATTACGCCGGCTACCGGCGCGGTAGGCGCGTGCCGTCCTTCCGGCTGCCCGCCCTCCCGGGCGCCGCCGCGCTCCGTTCCACGGCGGACGACATGCTCCGTTACCTGCAGGCGAACCTGGCACTGGACGCCGTGCCGCTCCCCGAGCGGGCCGACGCGGCCGTGCTGCGGATGGCGCTGGGGGAGGTGCGTCGGCCGCGCACTGGCGGGCGGCGCGGCGGCCCCCGGATCTGTCTGGGCTGGAACCACCGCGCGTTGTGGTCACACCGGGGTCCGGCGGATCCCGAGGATCCCGAGGATCCTTCGGACGGGGCGGACGTGGCAGAACTGGCGGGCGCGTCGCGCTCGGCGGCCCGGCCGGGTCCGGAGTCCCCGGCGGAGTCGGGCGCCGGTGCGCAGGGCATGGAGGGCGCGCTGGGCACCGTGGGCACGATGGGCGACGAGCTGGTCTACCACGCAGGGGTCACCCGGAGGTCCACCACCTTCGTCGGGTTCAGCCCGCGTGCCCAGGTCGGGATCGCGGTGATGGCCGGCGCGCTGCCGCTGCGCAGCCGGAGCCTGGTCCAGGGCGCCTACGAGACCCTGCGCACGCTGGTCGCCGAGCGCCGGGGCTGACGGGCCGGCCGCCGCAGGTCACCGGTCCACCCCCGCCGTCTCCGACCACGGTGCCCCCGGGCGGTCGCAACCGCCCGGGGGCACCGTGGTCTCCGGGTCTTCCGGCGTTCTCGGCCGGTCGGCCAGGTCAGCCCTCGCTGCCCGCCGGGGGGAGCTGGGCCTGGATGAGGTTCATCACGGTGGAGTCGGCGAGGGTGGTGGTGTCGCCGATCTCGCGGCCCTCGGCGATGTCGCGCAGCAGACGGCGCATGATCTTGCCGGAGCGGGTCTTCGGGAGCTCGCCGACGACCTTGATCTGCTTCGGCTTGGCGATCGGGCCGAGGGTCCGGCCGACGTGCGCCCGCAGCTCCTCGACCAGCTCGGGGCTGTCGGCGGCGGTGCCGCGGAGGATGACGAAGGCGACGATCGCCTGGCCGGTGGTGGCGTCGGCGGCGCCGACCACGGCGGACTCGGCCACGGACGGGTGTCCGACCAGGGCCGACTCGACCTCGGTGGTCGAGATGTTGTGGCCGGAGACGAGCATGACGTCGTCGACCCGGCCGAGCAGCCAGATGTCGCCGTCCTCGTCCTTCTTGGCACCGTCACCGGCGAAGTAGCGGCCCTCGAACCGCGACCAGTAGGTGTCGATGTAGCGCTGGTCGTCGCCCCAGATGGTGCGGAGCATGGACGGCCACGGTTCGGTGAGGACGAGGTAGCCGCCGGAGCCGTTGGGGACCTCGCGGGCCTCGTCGTCGACGACGGTGGCGCCGATGCCGGGGAGCGCGCGCTGGGCCGAGCCGGGCTTGGTCTCGGTGACGCCGGGCAGTGGGCTGATCATCATGGCGCCGGTCTCGGTCTGCCACCAGGTGTCGACGATCGGGGCCTTGCCGCCGCCGATGTGCTCGCGGTACCAGATCCACGCCTCGGGGTTGATCGGCTCGCCGACGCTGCCCAGGACCCGCAGCGACGAGAGGTCGAACTTCGCGGGGATGTCGTCGCCCCACTTCATGAACGTGCGGATCGCGGTGGGCGCGGTGTAGAGGATCGTCACGCCGTACTTCTGGACGATCTCCCAGAACCGGCCCTGGTGGGGGGTGTCGGGGGTGCCTTCGTAGATGACCTGGGTGGCGCCGTTGGAGAGCGGGCCGTAGACGATGTACGAGTGGCCGGTGACCCAGCCGATGTCGGCGGTGCACCAGTAGACGTCGGACTCCGGCTTGAGGTCGAAGACGGCGTGGTGGGTGTAGCTGGCCTGGGTGAGGTAGCCGCCGGAGGTGTGCAGGATGCCCTTGGGCTTACCGGTGGTGCCCGAGGTGTAGAGGATGAAGAGCGGGTGCTCGGCGTCGTGCGCCTCGGGGGTGTGTTCGGTGGACTGGCGGGCGGTGGCCTCGTGCCACCAGACGTCGCGGCCCTCGGTCCAGGAGACGTCCTGGCCGGTGCGGCGGACGACCAGGACGTGCTCGACGCCGTCGACCTTGGTCAGTGCCTCGTCGATGGCGGGCTTGAGGGCGGAGGGCTTGCCGCGCCGGTAGCCGCCGTCGGCGGTGATGACGAGCTTGGCCTGGGCGTCCTGGATGCGGGAGGCGACGGCGTCGGCGGAGAAGCCGCCGAAGACCACCGAGTGGGTGGCGCCGATCCGGGCGCAGGCGAGGATCGCGACGACGGCCTCGGCGATCATCGGCAGGTAGACGGCGACCCGGTCGCCCTTGCGGACCCCGAGTTCCAGCAGGGCGTTGGCGGCCTGTGAGACCTCGTCCTTGAGCTGGGCGTAGGTGATGGAGCGGCTGTCGCCGGGCTCGCCCTCGAAGTGGATGGCGACGCGGTCGCCGTTGCCCGCCTCGACGTGGCGGTCGACGCAGTTGTAGGCCACGTTGAGCTTGCCGTCGGCGAACCACTTGGCGAACGGCGGGTTGGACCAGTCGAGTGTCTCGGTGGGCTCGACGGCCCAGGTGAGGCGGCGGGCCTGCTCGGCCCAGAAACCGAGGCGGTCCTCGGAGGCCTGAGCGTATGCGGCCGCGGTGACGTTGGCGGCTGCGGCGAGCTCTGCCGGCGGGGCGAAGCGCCGTTCCTCCTTGAGCAGGTTGGCCAGGCTCTCGTTGCTCAACGCGCACTCCTCATCGAGTCATGATCGGGATCGTTCCCGTGCGTGGGGATTGTCCCGTGTGTCCCAGCGCACAGCTCACCAGGCGAAGAGGTCACTTGACAAGAGGCTCCGGTGAATTGGTGTAGACCTTTGACCGGACGTCGAACGGTCGCCCGAGGCCGGGGCACCTCTGGAGGGTGTGGCGGAGGTGGGCCCGCGTCCTGGCCCGCCCGGCGGGACGCGGGCCCGGCTCTCAGGCGGCCAGGCCCGGACCGCCCCCGGTCCTGGTCGCGTCGGAGGGGTCCGTACCGGAAGGTGGGACCTCTTCGAATTCCTTCACCCGTTCGGGCGTGTCGCAGTCGGCGGCCGAAGTGGACGCGGCGGACGCGACCGCTGTGGCGGCCATGACGGCGGCCGCAGGGGCGTGGGCGTGAGCACGGGGGGAGGTCTCGCCCGGTGCGCCCAGTGCCTCGACCGGGCTGAACCGGCCGCTCTCGCGATCGAGCACGTAGGCCTGCGCCGTGGCGAAGTCGAAGTACATCCCGACCAGCCTCAGCGTGCCCTCGGCCACCCGTCGCTCCACGGCGGGGTTGGCCAGCAACTGGTCCAGCTGCTGGACCACGTTGGTGATGCAGAGCTGCTCGACCAGGTCGACCACCGGCCGGGCCGTGAACTCGGCCGGGACCCGTCGCAGCCGGTCCAGGGAACCGCGGCCGTTGCGCAGCCACCGGGCCAGCGGGGTCGGCGGGCCCGGTTGTTCGTGCAGCCCGTCCAGCAGCGCCTTCATCGCCCCGCAGCCCGAATGGCCGCAGACCGTGATCGAACCGACCTCCAGGACCTCGACGGCGTACTGCACCGCCGCCGCCACCGAGTCGTCGGCCGCCCCCGGCTCGAACGGCGCCGGCACCAGGTTGCCGACGTTGCGGACGGTGAAGAGGTCGCCGGGGCCGCTGTTGGTGATCATGCTGGTGACCATCCGCGAGTCCGCGCAGGTCAGGAAGAGCTGGGACGGCGTCTGTCCCTCCCGGGCGAGCCGGGCCAGTTCGGGCCGGACCAGCGGGGCGGTGTGCAGCTGGAACACCCGGACCCCGTCCAGCAGTCGTCCGTGCGGGTCCTCCTGCTGTTCGACGCAGTGGTGGCCGACCCAGGGCGTCCAGGCGCGGCAGCGGTGCGGGCCGGGAGAGCTGCCGGTACGGACGGTGCCGTCGGGGTCGAGGACCTCGTCGTCCTGGCGGTGGGTCACCATCGAGACGCGGCCGCCGCCGGCCTGGTACCCGGTGCGCCAGCTGTGCAGGGTCTCGTACGCGGCGTGGTCGAGGAAGGAGCCGTCGTGGACGACCGCGACATCGGCGCCGGCCGGGATCCCGGCGAGGGACCGGCTGAGCCGCGGCACGGCGGTGAAGGTGAGCGGACCGTGCGTCTCCACGGTGAACGAGCCGTCGGGACCGGTCAGGACGTCCACGTGGGCGCGGGTCAGCCGGTAGAGGGCGAGCAGGACGGCGGTCGCGGCTCCCAGCGCCACGCCCGGCAGGACGCCGAGCAGCACCACGCCCGCCACGGTGGTGAGGTAGACAGGGAACTCCCGGTGCCGGTGGACCTTGCGGATGTGCGCGAAGCTCACCATCTGCAGGCCGACCACGAGCACCAGGGCGGCGAGCGCGGAGAGCGGGATCCGGCGCAGCCCGCCGGTGAGGGCCAGCGCCGCCGCCAGCACCCAGACTCCGTGCAGGATCGAGGACCGACGGCTCGTGGCCCCGGCGCGGACGTTGGCCGTGCTGCGCACCGCTCCGCCGGCGATCGGCAGACCGCCGACGAGGCCGCTCACCATGTTGGCGAGGCCCTGGCCGCGCAGCTCGCGGTCGAGGTCCCCGGTCCGGTGGGACATCCGGTCGACGGCGACGGCCGAGAGCAGTGATTCGACGCTCGCCACGGCGGTGACGGTCAGCACGGCGGCCAGGACGGCGGGGAGCGGTCCGTGGGGCAGGTCGGGGACGAGGTCGTGCGGTTGCCAGGCGGGGAGCTCGACCCGGGCGAGCCGGAGGTCCAGCGCGACGGAGAGCGTGGTGGCGAAGGCGACGGCGGCCAGCGGTCCGGGCACCCTGACGAGCCGGGACCCGAACACGCCGGCCCGGCCGGGGAGCCGGTTCAGCCGGGGCCAGCCGAGCAGGACGACCGCGGTGACGGTGCCGACGGCCAGGGCGGCCGGATGCGGGACCGCCAACTGGCCGGGAAGGGCGAGCAGGTTGGCCGTCGCCGAGCTCTGCGGAGAGCCGCCGAGGACGACGTGCAGCTGCGCGATGGCGATGGTCAGGCCGACGCCGGCCAGCATCCCGTGCACGATGGCGGGAGAGACGGCGAGAGCGGTGCGCGCCACCCTCCTGACCCCGAGCAGGAGTTGCAGCAGGCCGGCGGCGAGGGTGATGGCGCAGGTGGCCTGCCAGCCGTACTGGGAGATCAGTCCGGCGGTGATCACGGTCAGCGCGGCGGAGGGGCCGCTCACCTGGAGCGGGGTGCCGCCGAACAGGCCGACCACGATCCCGCCGACCGCTGCCGCGGCGAGGCCGGAGGTGAGCGGGGCGCCGGTGGCCAGGGCGATGCCGAGCGAGAACGGCACGGCGATCAGGAAGACCACGAGGGAGGCGGAGAGGTCCGGTGCCCAGGGGACACGGGGACGTCTGCCCGGCGGGGCGTGGTCGGTGGTGTCGGAGGCGATGGGTGCGCCGGAGATGTCGAGGGTCATAGTCTTCCCGTCTTTCCGGGGGAACGAACGCAGTCAGGTCCGGCGGTGCGGTGAGCCCGGTGACGGGCCCGGCGGGTCGGATCGGCTGTCGTGGGTCGCGACGGCGTGGCGGGATGGCGTGGTCGCGGCGGGGAGTGCGGGTGTCACCGGCCGGACCGTGGACCATCAGGAGCCCCGACGGCTGCTCGCCCGGGGCGATGGGAGGAGCCATGCCTCGGAGAGGTCGTCGGGACCGAGGTGAATATCAAGACTCAGTAAACCGAGGGTAATGGGATCTTTGCACAGCGTCATCCCGGGCGACAGGCAATAACCGTGCCGTTCACCCCATTGGGTGGTGCTCGAACGGACGGGAATCTGCTGGTGGGAGTGCCCTGCGGCAGCGTCGGGCGCTCGGGACCGCCGTCGCCGGGGCCGGGGCCGGGGATTCGGGCCGGGGAGCCGGACGGACCGCGGCCTCCCCGGGGTGGGGAGACCGCGGCCCGTCGGTGGCGTCGGGGCGGCGGAGGGCCGCCGCCGGTCAGGCCGGAGCGCCGGCCGCGGCGGGTTCGTCGGCCGCGGCGAGCCGGTCGCCGAGCACGAAGCCCCGGTCCACCTGGGTGGCGAGGTCGATGCCGACCTTGGCGTTGGCCCAGCTCTCGGCGTTGCGGAGGTGGAAGAGGACGGCCTGCTCGGTGTAGCGGCGGGCGTCCCGTTGCCCGTACGTGGTGTCCGCCTCCGCGCGCAGTTCGTCCAGCACGGCGCGGTTGGCCGGCTCCAGGGCTCGCAGCTGCGGGTTGGCGCCCTGTTCCAGCCGGCGCACCCAGTCGGAGTGCCCGAAGGCGGTCAGCAGGTCGTCGCCGACCTCGCGGCGGAGGAACTCCAGGTCCTCCGGCCCCTGCACCTTGTTGCCCACCACGCGCAGTCGCACGCCGAAGTCGCGCGCGTAGTCGCGGTACTGGCGGTAGACCGAGACGCCCTTGCGGGTCGGTTCCGCGACCAGGAAGGTCAGGTCGAAACGGGTGAACAGGCCGGAGGCGAACGAGTCGGAGCCCGCGGTCATGTCGGTCACGACGTACTCGTCCGGGCCGTCGACCAGGTGGTTGAGCAGCAGCTCGACCGCGCCGACCTTGGAGTGGTAGCAGGCCACCCCGAGGTCCTCCTCGGTGAACGCGCCGGTCGCCAGCAGTCGCACCGAGCCCTCGTCGAGCGCGACCGGGCGGGCGCAGGCCGCGTACACCGGGTTCTCCTCGACGATCCGGAGCAGGCGCGAGCCCCGTCCGGGCGGGGTCGTCTTGATCATCTCCTCGGAGGACCGGATCAGCGGGTTGGAGCCGCGCAGGTACTCCTTGATGTCGGGCAGGTGGGCCCCGAGCGAGGGCAGTTCGGCGGCCTGCGCGTCCGTCAGGCCAAGTGCGGGGCCGAGGTGTTGGTTGATGTCGGCGTCGACGGCGATGACCGGGCGGCCCGAGGCGGCCAGGTGGCGGATGAACAGTGCGGACAGCGTGGTCTTGCCGCTGCCGCCCTTGCCGACGAAGGCGATCTTCATCTGGGACTCCGGCTCTCGCTCGCTCTGGGGCCCGCCGCGGTCGCTCGTCCGCTCCGCGGCCGGGGGCGACGATCTCCAGAACTGGAAATCGTTATCGCTTCCGATAGCGGCCATGCTATCCGGGGTTTCGGGTGGTTCGCCGGAGGGAAGTGAGGATTGCCTCTAAAGGGTGATGCGAGGTTGCCGTTCCGGGAGTGGCCCCGGTTCATTACCCTCGGGTAGGTGAGCACTGGAACAGATCCCCTCGCCCCGCTGGCCCAGCTCCCCGGGGTGCCCGACGCGGTGGCCGAGGTGCGCAAGGCCGTCGACCGCCTCTACGGCCACCGGGTGATGCGCCGCCGCGCGGCCGAGGTCACCTCGGAGTCCGCCCTGCGGGGCGCCCGGGCCTCCGCCGCGCTGGCGGGGGCGGACTGGCCGCTGGAGGAGGTCCGGCGGCGCAGCGACTTCGGCGCCGACCCCGAGGCCCGGGCGGTCGGCGCCGCCCTGCGGATCTCGGCCGAGGCCGGCCAGCTGCTCAGCGTCTGGCGGCACTCGCCGCTCCAGGTGCTGGCCCGGCTGCACCTGCTCGCGGTGGGGGACTCCGACGCCCCCGCGGGCCGGCCGCGCCAGGCGGGCGAGGGTGCCGACGATCCGTTCCCGCTGGAGCTGAAGCCGGTGGAGGGCGTCGAGTCCGCGGTGCCGGGTGCGGTGGACGGGCCGGTGCCCGTGCTGTCCCCGGCGCCGGGCTCGGAGGAGGTCGCCGCCAGGCTCGACCAGCTCTCCCGGCTGCTGGTGGCCCGTGCGGAGGGGCAGGGCGTCGGCACGCCGGCCCTGGTGGTCGCCTCGGTGGTGCACGGCGAGCTCCTGGCGCTGCGGCCGTTCGGCTCCCACAACGGCCTGATCGCCCGGGCCGCCCAGCGGATCGTGCTGATCGCCGAGGGGCTCGACCCGAAGTCGATCTGCCCGGCCGAGGTCGGCCTGGCGGAGCTGGGGACCGATGCCTACCGGCGGGCGCTGGCCGGCTACCTGGCGGGGACGCCGGAGGGGCTGGCCGCCTGGATCGGCCACTGCGGCCGGGCCCTGCGGCTCGGGGTTCGGGAGTCCACGGCGGTCTGCGAGGCGATGCAGCGCGGCATGGTCTGACCGGACGCGCGGTCCGACCGGTGTCAAGGGCGGTCGAGGGGCTGCGGCCGGGGGTCCCGGGCCGGGAGGCGCCGGGACGAAGAGATGCGGCGGCACCTGATCCTGCCGGGTGCCGCCGCTGGCACAGATGCCGGGTGACCATGCATGCACCGGAAGTGCCCATCAGACGGGGATCCTGCCCGTTCGTCTGGTGCGGCGGCCCGACAGCGGGTCGGCTGCATGTGGGTGCTCAGTCATCTGTACGCGGTCCGTGGGGCCTGAACTGCGTTGTCGGTTTGACCTCTTAGGGGTCCTGACCGGGTCTCGCGGGCCGTGCTTCATTTGTATCGCGTTTCGGGCGAAAGGGGAACCCGAAACGAGAAGTCTTCGGCTTTTGCCCGTTTTGCCCCTCGGCTCGGCGGCGGGTGCCCGGTGCTTCCCGCAGGGGTCAGGCCGTCGGGCGCCGCCGTCGCGCCACGTACCAGATCACCCCGGCCGTGAGCACCGCCGTGCCGATCGCCACCGCGGTCAGCACCGAGCCGCTCGGCGCCGAGAACTCCGGGAGCCGACGCCGGAGTTCCACCGGCCGGTCGAAGACCAGCACCGGCCACTCCCGGGCGACCGCCTCCTTGCGCAGCGCGCGGTCCGGGTTGACCGCCGAGGGGTGGCCGACCGCCTCGAGCAGCGGCAGGTCGGTCGACGAGTCGCTGTAGGCGTAGCACTCGGCGAGGTCGTAGCCCTCGCGCTCGGCCAACTCCCGGATGGCGGCGGCCTTGTTCTCGGCGTAGGCGTAGTACTCGATCTCGCCGGTGTAGCAGCCGTCCTCGATCTTCAGCCGGGTGGCGATCACGTGGTCGGCGCCGAGCAGCGCACCGATCGGCTCGACGACCTCGGAGCCGGAGCTGCTGACGATGACGACGTCGCGACCGGCCGCGTGGTGCTGCTCGATGAGTGAGGCGGCCTCGTCGTAGATGATCGGGTCGATCAGGTTGTGCAGGGTCTCGGCGACGATCTCGCGGACCTGCTGAACGTTCCAGCCCCGGGTGAGTGCGGAGAGGTACTCGCGCATCTTCTCCATCTGGTCGTGGTCCGCGCCGCCCACCAGGAAGACGAACTGGGCGTACGCACTTCGCAGGACGGCCCGACGGTTGATCAGGCCACCCTGGTAGAAGGGGCGGCTGAACGCGAGGGCGCTCGACTTGGCGATGATGGTCTTGTCGAGATCGAAGAAGGCCGCGGTCCGCGGGCCCGCCGGACGCGCCGGGGCGGCCGGCGGGCCGGTCAGGGGTGTCGCGTCCGACCCGGGCGCCCCGGCTGCCCCGGCCGCTCCGTCGCTCCCCGGGGCTTCGGCGGCTCCGGCGGTGGAGTCCGGGGACTCGTCGGCGTACTCGTCGGCGTTCTCGGTGGTGTCCACGGGAACCGAGGATAGAGGGCACCACAAAACGGCCCGCCATTCGGTGTACTCGTGGGCGTGCGGGTTTGTGTTTCTGGCCGCTCGGGTACACCATGGAAGTCACGGATCGTTCGCGACCGTGCTAACCCGGTCCGGCTCCTCCCCCCCGAGTCGGACCGTGGATAGACGACCCCCGCTCTCCCCCCCGGCGGGGGTCGTCGCACGTCCGGGGCCATTTTCAGGGCTTGAACGGCTACTGCCGGGGAATCGGCCCGCCGGCCCGGCGGACATCTACGGGGGGTGTCGACGACGGGCCCCTTCGGGCGATTTGGTCACTCTCCGTAGATCATTGATCATGGCTGTCCTCAGCCCCTCGAACGCGCGGAATGGCCGGTCGAGGCGGTCCCGCAGCAGCGCCCGGAGCGGTTGCTTCCCCTTGGTGCGGTCTATACCGGTTCTTCTCGGTGAGCCCGTTTCGTCAATTCTTTGCTCAATAGCCTCCCTTCCGAGTGAACGTTTTCCTCCACAACCCCCGAGTTGTCCACAGGGAATCGGAACCCGGCGGACGGAATCCGGATCACCGCCCACCGTGAGGGTCGGCAGCGGTCACCGGGTCCGTGCTGCGGGCCCGCGGCCGGCTGTCGCACCGACCGGACGTGTGCCCGGCCCGCCCCGTGCGGCCGGGCACCCGCACAGGGGAGCCGCCATGTCGAAGCCCACCACCGACCACGCCACCGCCAACGGTCCGGCGCCCACCCGACCGCTCGTCCTCACCGGGGACCCCGGCCTGGCCGAGCACCTGCTGCGGATCTGCGCGGCGGCCGGCACCGAGCCGCGGCTGCTCCGGGGAGCGTCGCCGCCGCGCGAGCTCTGGGAGGGATCGTCGCTGGTCCTGGTCGGCGACGACCGGGCCGAGCAGTGCGCCGGTCTGCCCCGTCGGGCCGGGGTGCTGCTGCTGGGGTTGGACCTCGACGACCCGGGGGTCTGGGTCAGAGCCGTCCAACTCGGCGCCGAGCACGTGCTCTTCCTGCCCGACGCGGAGGCCTGGCTGCTCGATCGGATCGCCGACGCCGTGGAGGGCGTCGGCACCCCTGCGCTCACCGTCGCGGTGCTCGGCGGGAGGGGAGGCGCGGGCGCGTCCACCCTGGCGTGCGCGCTCGCCGTGACCGCCGCCCGCCGCGGACGGCGGACCGTCCTCGTCGACGGCGATCCGTTGGGGGGCGGGCTCGACCTCCTGCTCGGCAGCGAGACGGCCGCCGGTCTGCGATGGCCGGACCTGGCCGCCTCACGCGGCCGGGTGAGCGGCGCCGAGCTGACCCGGGCGCTGCCCGCGCCCAAGCGGCTCACCGCGCTGTCCTGCCTGTCCTGGGACCGGAGCGACACGCTGGCCGTGCCCCCCGAGGCCATGCGCAGCGTGCTGGCCGCCGCCCGCCGCCGCGGTGGCCTGGTGGTGGTCGACGTTCCCCGGCGGCTCGACCCGGCGGCCGGGCAGGCGCTGGAGCAGTCCGACACGGCCCTGTTGGTGGTGCCGGCCGAGCTGCGCGCGGTGGCGGCCTCCGACCGGGTCTCCGCGTCCGCCCGGATGCGGATCGAGGACGTCAGGGTCGTGGTGCGGCCCGTGGGGCCCTTCGGCATCCCGGCCCGGAAGATCGCGCAGGGACTGCGGCTGCAGCTCGCCGGCGTGCTGGAGCCGGAGCCCGGCCTGGCCGCCGACACCGAGCAGGGCGTGCCGCCGGGCATCCGGGAGAGCGGCCCGCTCGCCCGCTTCTGCGAGACCTTTCTGGACGAGGTGCTGCCGCCGGTTCCGGCGGTCGGGGGAGGTGTGTACTGATGGTCCGTCTGCGGAGAGCGGGAGGCTCGGACGGCGTCGCGGGCCGCCGCGCCGGCGCGTACGAACAGCGGTTGCTCCGGAGCGTGCCCGTCGCAGGGCGCGTGCCCGCGCTCGGGCCGCCGCCCGAGCCGAACCCCTACGGACGGACGGCCCGGGAGGCGCGGGCGGCGGCGCTGGTCGACGCCGTCCGGCTGCGGCTGGCCGAGTCCGGGGCCGCCCCGACGGCCGATTCCGTCGCGGCCGCGCTGCGCGCCACCCGGCCGCCGCTCGGCGGCGACGACGTCCTCGACACCGTGCGCTCGCTGTGCGCCGAACTGGTGGGTGCGGGCCCGCTGGACCGGCTGCTGGCGGCGCCCGACGTCACGGACGTCCTCGTCAACGGACCGGACGAGGTCTGGGTCGACCGCGGCGGGGGCCTGCGCCGGGCGACCGGCGTCCGTTTCGCGGACGCCGGTGCGGTGCGGCGGCTGGCCCACCGCCTGGCCACGGCGGCCGGACGGCGGCTCGACGACGCACGGCCCTGGGTGGACGCCAGGCTGCCGGACGGCACCAGGCTGCACGCGGTGCTGCCGCCGATCGCGGCCGGCTGCACCCACATCTCGCTGCGGGTCTGCCGCCCCAGGCCCTTCACCCTCGACGAGCTGGTGACCGGCGGGGCCGTGCCGCCGCGCGGCGCGGAGCTGCTCGCGGGCCTCGTGCGGGCCCGGCTCTCGATGCTGGTCAGCGGCGGCACCGGCACGGGGAAGACCACGCTGCTGGCGGCGTTGCTGGGTCTGGTCGGTCCGGAGGAGCGGATCGTCATCGCCGAGGACTCCGCCGAGCTGCGTCCGGACCACCCGCACGTGGTCCGGCTGCAGAGTCGCCCGCCGAACCAGGAGGGGCTGGGCGAGCTGACCCTTCGGGACCTGGTCCGCCAGGCACTGCGGATGCGGCCCGACCGGCTGGTGGTCGGGGAGGTGCGCGGGGCCGAGGTGTCGGATCTCCTGGCCGCCCTCAACACCGGCCACGAAGGCGGCACCGGGACCGTCCACGCCAACACCGCGGCGGACGTCCCGGTCCGGCTGGAGGCGCTCGGTTCGCTGGCCGGGCTGGACCGGGCGGCCGTGCACAGCCAACTCCGCGCGGCGCTGGACGTGGTGGTGCACCTCGTGCGGGAGCCGGCCACCGGGAGGCGACGGATCGCCGAGATCCACACCTTGGCCGGCGACCGGCAGGGGCTGGCCGTCACCACCCCCGCGGTGACGTTCACGGCGGACGGCGGCGCGGTGCCGGGGGCCGGCTGGGAGCGGTTGACCCGGTTGCTGGCCGACCGGGGGGTTCGGCTCGCGGGCGGGCCGCCGTGACGGCGGCCTCGGTGCAGGTGGCGTTCGTCCTGCTGCTGGGCGGGTGTGGGGTGGGCGCGGTGCTGTTGCTCGGTCCCTGGAACGGGAGAACTCGGCGAGAGGCTGGTGGCGGACGTGACGGTTGACCGGGTCGAACTCTGTTGGGCGGCGGCCCTCTGCGGGGCGGCGGCGGCCGGCCGGTGGTGCCTGCAGCGGCAGTTGGCGGGTGTACGGCGGGCCGGGCACCTGCTCGCCGGGCGGGCCGGTGAGTCCGGCGAGGCCGGCGGGTCCCGGGGATCCGCCGGTCACGGGCGGGGGCGTAGGCCCCGGCGGCGTGGAGCCGTGCCGTTCGGCAGCCGGGTGGGCGCGTCCTGGCGGGCCGCCAGGGGTGCACCCGAACTGCTGCTCCTGCCCGGTGGACTGGCGGCCGGATGGGTGACGGTCTCGCCCGTTCCGGCCCTGGCCGCCGCACTGGCCGCCCTGCCGCTGCGGAGGTGGCGGCTGCGGCGCGCGGCGGCGGCCGGGGCCGGACGCCGGGCGGCCGCGGTGGTGGAGCTCTGTGCCGGACTGGCGGGTGAGTTGCGCAGCGGAGCGACGCCCGAACAGGCGCTGCACGTGGTGACCACGCGGATCGCCGCAGACCGGGCGGAGCTGGGCCGGCTCGGGGCGGAGCCGGTCGCCCGGCTCGCGGCCGGCCGGTACGGCGCGGATGTGCCCGCCGCACTCCTGCTGCTCGCCGAGTTGCCGGGAGGCCGTGGAGCGGCTGCGATCGCCGCCTGCTGGCGGGTGGCCTCCGACGGTGGAACGGGCCTGGCGGCCGGTCTGGACGGGGTGGCCGAGGCACTGCGCGTCGAACGGGCGCTGTCCGAGGAGATCGCCGCCGAGCTGGCGGCGCCGCGCGCCACGGTCGCGGTCCTGGCCGGGTTGCCGCTCGTGGGGCTGTTGCTCGGCGCGGCCATCGGCGCCCGACCGGTGGACGTCCTGCTCCACACACCCGCCGGGCTGGCCTGCCTGGTCGCAGGGGCGGCGCTGGAAGGGATCGGCCTGGCCTGGACGTCGCGCATCGTCCGGTCGGCGTCGGAGGACGCCCGGGAAACGGGTCCGTTCCGCGGCCGGACGGCCGAGGGCCGCCCGGAGCCCGGGTCCGGCCGGCGGTGCGGGATCACCCGGACCCGCCCTCGGGAGGGACGGTCGAGCGGATCGTTCGCAGGGAAGGTGAGGTCGGCGTGATGCGGGCGATGGACTGGACCGTCCTGGGCCCGGCCATGGCGGCGGGTGCGCTGCCGCTGAGCGGGTGGCGTGTCCGGAGGACGGCCCGGCGGCGGGCGGCGAAGTGGCGAACGGCCAGGGTGCCGACAGCGGGGCCGCCAAGGGCCGGAGACGCCCCGGCCCGCCGGTGGCCGGGCGGTGTTCGGGCGGAGCCCTCCAACAGGGGAGCCGCCGTGGCGGAGCGGGCTCGGCGGGGGGTCGCGGCGCTCTCCGCGGGGATCGGCGCAGCGGCGTTCCTCGGCGGTGGGGCAGGCCCGGTGGTGGGTCTACTGGTGGCGGCGGGGTTGTACCGGCGGCTGCCGCGGGCCCGGTCCCCGGCGGAGCGGCGAGCCCTGTCGGACGAACAACGGCTGGTCCGACAGCTGCCGCTCACCGCGGAGCTGTTGGCGGCCTGCCTAGGCTCGGCGGGCTCGCCGGCGGAGGCCGTCGCAGCGGTCGGCCGGAGCGTGGGAGCCCCGATGGGTCCCCGGCTGATGGCAGCGGCGGCGGAACTCGCCCTGGGCGCGCCGCCGGAACACTGCTGGCGCCGACTGGGCGAGGAGCATCCGCGATTGGCACCGCTGGCCCGCTGCCTGGTCCGGACGAGCCTCAGCGGGACCCCGGCGGCCGAGGCGCTCACCGGACTGGCGGGCGGCCAACGAGCGGAGGCCGTACGGGCGGCGCACACGCGGGTCCGCCGGGCCGGCGTGCTGGCCACCATGCCGCTCGGGCTCTGCTTCCTCCCGGCCTTCGTCCTGCTGGGTGTGGTCCCGGTGGTGGTGGGGCTCACCTCTCGCTTCACGCAGCAAATGTGACGCCTCGTCAAACATGTCGATCGGTACCGGACGCAGTGTGCGGAGGGCGCGGTGGAGGCCGCTCCGCCCGGCCCGGTCGACACCTGAATCGATCCAAGGAGAGAACCATGGATGCAGTGCTCAAGCCCGTTTTCGACAGCGGCAGTTCGCTCGGCCGACTGGTGCGGATGGGGCGGCGACGGGGCCGCTGGGCGATCCGTCGGATCCGGCGGGCCGGCCGGGCGAGGGCCCGCTCGGACGCCGGGATGACCACGGCGGAATACGCGGTCGGCACGCTCGGGGCGTGCGCGCTGGCTGCCGGGCTCTACAAGGTGGTGACCAGCCCGGCGGTCATCGGAGCCCTCACCGACGTCCTGGACCGTGCGCTCCATGCGACCTGAGGCACCGTCCGCAGGGCGGTGTGCCCGGCTGCTTCCTGCCGGCTGCGGCTCCTGTGCCGCCCGTTCCGGTCGGCTCGCCCCGACCGGCCGGAACGGGCGGCGCCGGCGGCGGGGCGACGGTGGCTTCGTCACCGCCGAAACCGCTGTCGCGCTGCCGGCGCTGGTGCTGCTGGCCGCGATGCTGGTCTGGGCCGTACTCGCGGCGGGTGCCCAGGTGCGGTGCGTGGATGCGGCGAGGGAAGGAGCCAGGGCGGCGGCGCGGGGCGAGACGGATGCCGCCGGGATCGCGCGGGCGGTCGCCCCGCCGGGGGCGGAGGTCCGGATCGACCTGGCGGCGGACACGGTCCGGGTCACCGTGGACGCGCCGTCCACGGCACCGGGCGGGCTCGGGAGCGTGCTCTCGGTCCGGCTGGGCGCGGCGGCCGTGGCAGCGCGGGAGGACACCTTGCGGGGCGGGGAGGGAGGTGCCGGCCCGTGGCCGAGCTGACGCGTGTCGTGGCTCGGGCGCGCGGCGCGCTGCGGTTCCGCTCCGGTCGGGCGGGGGCCCGCGGCGGCGGGCACGACGGCGGGTCGGCGACGGTCTGGCTGGTCGTGTGCGCGCTGTTGGGCTGCGCGGCGTTCACCGTCCTGCTGTCGGTGGGTGTGGCGGTCGGCGCCCGCCACCGCGCGGAGTCCGCCGCCGACCTCGCGGCGCTCGCGGCGGCCGACCGGCTGCTGCTGGACGCGGACGGCGGCTGCGACCGGGCCCGGGCCGTGGCGGCCGTGCAGGCGGCCACGGTGGTCTCCTGCACGGTGGACCGGGAGGCCGATGCCGTCGACGTGGTGGCGGAGGTGCCGGTCACCGGGCTGCCGGTCCGCCTGCCGGTCGGGCCGGCGCGTGCCCGGTCCCGGGCCGGCCCGGTCCGTGCGGCGGTCGCCCCGACGGACGAGGACGCGCGCGCCGCGGTCGGCGAGGCCGTCACCGCGGTGGCCGGCCCGGCGGTGACGGCCGCCCAGACCGAGGGGACGGGCTCATGAACCTCCGGCTTCCCCGGCTTCGAACGCCTCCCCGACGCCCCCGACCTCCCCGGCCGCGGTCGTCCGTCCCTCAGGCCCCGCTTCGACCGTTTCCGCCGCTTCGACCGCGTCCGCCGCTTCCGCCGGTTCGGAGCCGTCCGCTTCCCCGGTGGCCGCTGCCGGTTCCAGCCGCTCCGCGGCCGGCACGGCGGGCGCTCCTGCGAGCAGCACGTCCAGCATCCGGACGGCCGCCGCCTTGTCCAGCGGGTCGTTCCCGTTGCCGCACTTGGGCGACTGCACGCAGGAGGGGCAGCCGCGTTCGCACTCACAGGCCGCGATCGCCTCCCGGGTGGCCGTCAGCCACTGGACGGCCCGCTGGAAGCCCCGCTCGGCGAATCCGGCACCGCCGGGGTGGCCGTCGTAGACGAAGACGGTGGGCAGTCCGGTGTCCGGGTGGAGCGGTACCGAGACGCCGCCGATGTCCCAGCGGTCGCAGGTGGCGAAGAGCGGGAGCAGCCCGATCGAGGCGTGCTCGGCGGCGTGAGCGGCGCCGGGCAACTGGTCGAGCGGGATGTCCGCGTCGAGGAGCTGGTCCTCGGTGACGGACCACCAGACCGCGCGGGTGCGCAGGGTGCGCGGCGGCAGGTCGAGCTTGCTCTCGCCCATGATCTCGCCGGTGGAGATCCGCTTGCGGAGGTAGCCGACCACCTGGTTGACCACCTCGACGGAGCCGAAGCTGAGCCGGCCCTCGCCCCAGTCGACGGTGGTGTCGGTGGAGAGCACCGAGATGGAGGTGATGTCGCGGGCGGCGGTCGTGTAGGGCGGGTCGGCGGGTTCGACCAGCGCGACCGAGTTGTCGAGGTCGAACTCCCGGACGAGGTAGCTGCGGCCCCGGTGGAGGTGGACGGCGCCGGTGTGGACGGTGGTGTGGGCGGCGGAGGCGTCCACGGTGCCGAGCAGCCGCCCGGTCGGGGCCTCGACGATCTGCACCGGGCTGCCGCCGCTGCCCCGCAGGTCGACGCCGTCGGCGGCCCGTTCGCGGCGGGTCCAGTACCAGGCGTCGCCGCGACGGCGGAGCAGCCCGCGTCGCTCCAGTATCGGCAGCAGCGGTCCGGCGGAGGGGCCGAACAGTTCCAGGTCGGTGTCGGTCAGCGGGAGCTCGGCGGCGGCCGCGCACAGGTGCGGGGCGAGGACGTGCGGATTGTCGGGGTCCAGCACGGTGGCCTCGACCGGGGTGGCGAACAGCGCCTCCGGATGGTGCACCAGGTAGGTGTCCAGCGGGTCGTCCCGGGCGATCAGGACGGCGAGGGCGCCCTGGGCCTCGCGCCCGGCCCGTCCGGCCTGCTGCCAGAGCGAGGCCCGGGTGCCGGGGTAGCCGGCCATCAGGACGGCGTCCAGGCCGGAGATGTCGACACCGAGCTCCAGTGCGGAGGTGGAGGCGAGGCCGAGCAGCCGGCCGGAGTGCAGATCGCGTTCCAGGGCGCGGCGCTCGTCGGCGAGGTAGCCCCCGCGGTAGGCGGCCACCCGGTCGGCGAGCGGGCGGCCGAGCTGGTCCTGGGTCTGCAGGGCGACCAGCTCGGCGGAGCGGCGGGAGCGGACGAAGACGACGGTGCGGATCTCCCGTTCGACGAGGTCGGTGAGGAGGTGGGCGGCCTCGGCGGTGGCGGTCCGGCGGACCGGCGCCCCGTGCTCGCCGACGTTCTCGGTGAGCGGCGGCTCCCAGAGCCCGAAGACCACGGGCCCGCGCGGGGAGGCGTCCTCGGTGACCGCGTCGGCGAGCAGGCCGGTGAGTCGCCGTGCGGTGACGGCCGGGTCGGCGGTGGTGGCGGAGGCGAGGAGGAAGGTGGGCTCGGATCCGTACCGGGCGCAGATCCGGCGCAGCCGCCGCAGCACCTGGGCGACGTGCGAGCCGAACACGCCGCGGTAGCTGTGGCACTCGTCGATCACGACGTAGCGCAGGGTCTTGAGGAAGGAGGACCAGCGGGCGTGGGCGGGCAGGATGCCGCGGTGCAGCATGTCCGGGTTGGTGAGCACGTACGAGGCGTACTGGCGGACCCACTCGCGTTCCTCGGGCGGGGTGTCGCCGTCGTAGAGGGCGGCCCGGACCCGGGGCGGCGCGAGGTCCGCGGCCCGGCGGCGCTGGTCGGCGGCGAGTGCCTTGGTGGGGGCGAGGTAGAGCGCGGTGGCGCCGCGCCCGTTGCGGGCTTCGGTTCCGTCCAGCAGATCGGAGAGGACGGGGGCCAGGTAGCCGAGGGACTTGCCCGAGGCGGTTCCTGTGGCGATCACCACAGTATGGCCGGATTTGGCCAGATTCATTGCTTCTGCCTGATGGGCCCAGGGGCGTTCCACGCCCAGGGCCCGGGCGGACTCGACGATCTCGGGCCGGATCCGGTCGGGCCACGGTGAATAGCGGGCGGCCCGGGCGGGAAGGTGCTCCGTATGGGTGAGCCGGTCCGACCGCCCGCGGGTGGTGGACAGGGTCGTGAGCAGTGCCTCGGGCAGGCTGTGACGCGGCGGCATGAGGACCCAGTGTGTCACCGGAGTGACGGAGAATCGTCCCAAGCCATCGTGCGGGCATGGTCACAAGTGGTTGAATGTGGCCGTGTCGGCCGTACGGCCGGGGGTCGCAGCGCCGAGGCTTGCCGCATTGGCTGGGCGTGCCCGAGGCTTGTGACCATGCGGTGGCGGCCGTCCGGCCGAGGATCGCAATGACGTAGCAAGGCAAGGTGCTGGAGGTTCCGTGGACCTGTCCCTGTCGACCCGTACAGTCGGCGATCGCACGGTCGTCGAGGTTGGCGGCGAGATCGATGTGTACACCGCCCCGAAGCTGCGTGAGCAGCTGGTCGAGCTCGTCAACGACGGCAGCTACCACCTCGTCGTCGACATGGAGGGCGTGGACTTCCTGGACTCCACCGGGCTCGGTGTGCTGGTGGGCGGCTTGAAGCGGGTGCGCGCCCACGAGGGTTCGCTGCGACTGGTCTGCAACCAGGAGCGCATCCTCAAGATCTTCCGCATCACCGGCCTGACCAAGGTCTTCCCGATCCACAACTCGGTGGACGACGCGGTCAACGCGACCGACTGACCCGACCGATCCGGCCGGGTCGGCCCTCCGTGGTCGGCCCGCCCGATTCTCAACGCGGCCGGGAGCCGGGGCCCTGTTGCGGCCCCGGCCCGTCGGTCCGCCCAGGGGCCGACTGACGTCGGCCCGCAGCGGCCGTATGCCCGGCCCCGGTCGGAGCACCCCGAGGGGGAGAGATGGCAACCGTCGAACTTCGATTCAGTGCGCTTCCCGAGCACGTCCGTACGGCCCGGCTGGTCGCCGCGGCAGTCGCCAGACGAGTCGGGGTCGACGAGTCGGTGCTCGACGAGGTGCGGCTCGCCGTCGGTGAGGCATGCTCCCGCGCGGTCGGTCTGCACCAGCGTGGTGGCATCACCGGCGCGGTGCGGGTGGCCCTCATCGACCAGGAGAAGCGTTTCCTCATCGAGGTCGAGGACGAGGCCGGCCTCGACACCGTCCCGACCGCCGCCGGTTCGGCGGAAGGCGTCGATCCGGACGAGGACACGCTCGGTCTCGCGGTGCTCACCGGCCTGGTCGAGGACCTTGAGGTCACCAGCGGCACCGGTGGCGGTCTGATCCGGATGAGCTGGCCGGTCCCGGCCGACGTGCTCACGGGCTGACCGGCTGGTCCCGGCAGGCCCGCCGGAGGTCGTCGCTCGCTGGCCGTGAGGTGACGGCTGCCCGGTCACCGGTGGTCGGTCACCCGGGGCGCCACGCCTCTTCGAGCGGCAGCCCTCCTTCGCAGTTCCTCCCTGCTGCGTGCCCTCGTCGTACCTTCGGCGCGCCCTCGAACTGTCTCCGTCCCGACCTTCCGGCGACGGTCGGAGCACGGGCGCGGCCCGTACGGGCGGGAACCGGGGGTCGTGCGGCGGCCGTGTAGGTTCGCTGTTCGACGACCGAAACCGAAAGGGCTTCTCCCGGTGAACAAGCGACTGCTGGCCGTACCCGCGCTCGGCGCGCTGCTTGCGTTCGGCGCCGTCGGCTGCGGCGACGACAACAGCAAGCAGCTGGACTCCTGGGCGGTGAAGGTGTGCGGCGGGGCCAAGGACCCGATCGCCCAGGCGCAGGCCGCGCTGGCGGACACCGGCCAGGTGAAGACCGGCGAGGTCCCGGTCGACCTCCAGAAGCGTCTCTCGGCGGACATCGGGCGGCTGGCCAAGACCAACCAGGACATCGCTGCGGCCATCGACGGCGCGGGAGCGCCGAAGGTGGACGACGGGGCCACTCTCCAGAAGGACACCGTCGCCGAGCTCACCAAGGCGGCCGACGGGTACCTGGAGGTCCAGAAGAAGCTGGACGCGCTGCCCAACACCGACCAGGGGAAGTTCGCCGACGGACTCCGCAGCATCTCCGACCAGATTCAGCAGCTGGCCTCGCTCTCCACACAGGCACAGGGCAAGCTTCAGCGCGGCGAGCTGGGTGCGGCGATGGCCAAGCAGGAGGGCTGCAAGCCGGGCACGGCTGCCGCGGCTCCGTCGGCGGGCGCCACGGGCACGGCGGCTCCCGGTACTCCGGCTCCCGGCACGGCGGACGGTACGAGCCCGGCGGGCAGCCCCGCCGCGACGGATCCCGCCGCCGCTCAGCCTTCCTCCGCCCCCGTCCCCTCGGCGAGCTGACGGACCGCACCCGCACCTCCCGCACCCGCACCGGTATCCGTATCCGCACCGGTATCCCCGACCGAGCCGTTGTCGCCGTCGGACCCGCTGTTCCGCCCCCTCGTCCGCCCCCCTCGTCCGCCCCTTCGCCCGACCTGCCGAGGGGGCGTTCGCGCTGCTCGAATCGCTGTCCGGCCGGTGGGACGTCCCTCCGGGCCCGACCCGGCCCCGGAGCCCCGCCACGGGGTCGGCGCGTGGACCTGCACGGATCCGTCACGGGGCCGTTGAGGAGCTTTCGGGGGACCTTCGAGGGGCTGCCGAGGGGAGCGGGGGCGACCGGGCGGGGGACAATGTCGGGGTGATCAGTAGCCCCGTTCTCGACCCGACCCGCCTCGCCAGACTGCGCGAGGCCCTGCTCGCCGCCTCGTACACCGCCGACGGCTGCCTGGACCTGCTCGGGCCCACCGGGTACGCGGCGCTGGCCCGCAGCGAGGCGGTGCCCGCGCTGCGGGCGACCCGCGGCGGCAGCCCGCTGGAGACGCTGGTGCGGCTCTTCCTGCTGCAGCAGCCCGTGCCGTACCGGGCGGCCGCCGCCGCGCTGCCCGTCGAGGACTGCCTGACCGACGGTTGGCTGCGGACGGACGGCGATCTGGTGCGGGCCACCGTCGACGTCCGCCCGTACGCCGACGAGGTCGCCGGTCTGCCGAGCGCGGACGCCTGGGTGGTCTCCGACCTGGGTTGTGCGGTCGGCGGCGCCGGCGGGATCGGGTCCGGTGAGACCGCGCACGGGGTGGCCCGCAAGGACCTGGTGCTCGGTGTGGGGGGCGCGTCCACCACGCTGGCCAACATCACGGTGCGCCGGCCGGTCAGGTCCGCGCTGGACCTCGGCTCGGGCTCCGGTGTGCAGGCGCTTCACGCGGCCCGGCACGCCCAGCGGGTCACCGCGACCGACGTCAACGCGCGGGCGCTGCGCTTCACCGAGCTCACTCTGGCGCTGTCCGGTTTCGACCACGCCGAGACCGCCGAGGGAAGCCTCTTCGAGCCGGTCGGGGAGCGGAAGTTCGACCTGATCGTCTCCAACCCGCCGTTCGTGATCTCGCCGACCGGCCGGTTCACCTACCGGGACGGCGGCATGGCCGGCGACGACCTCTGCCGCAGCCTGGTCCGCTCCGCCGCCGCCCGGCTGGAACCGGGTGGCTACTGCCAGCTGCTGGCCAACTGGCAGCACGTCAAGGGCGAGGACTGGCACGACCGGCTGTCCGGCTGGGTCGCGGGCACCGGGCTGGACGCCTGGATCGTCCAGCGTGAGGTGCAGGACGTCGCCCAGTACGCCGAGCTGTGGCTGCGGGACGGCGGTGACCACCGCGGTCCCGGTGGTGACTACCAGGCCCGGTACGGGGAGTGGCTGGACGCGTTCGAGGCCGGGCGGGTCGAGGGAATCGGTTTCGGCTGGATCACGCTGCGCGCGGGTGGCGCCGAGCGGCCGACCGTCCGGGTCGAGGAGTGGCCGCACCCGGTCGAGCAGCCGCTCGGCCCGCACATCGAGGAGTGGTTCGACCGGCAGGACTTCCTGCGGACGCACGACGACGCGGCCCTGCTGGCGGCCCGGTACGTGCTGGCCGACGAGGTGGTCCAGGAGCAGGTCGGTGCGCCCGGGGCGGAGGACCCGGAGCACGTGGTCCTGCGCCACAACCGGGGCATGCGGCGCGCCACCAAGGTGGACACGGTGGGCGCCGGGTTCGTCGGCGTCTGCGACGGGACGCTGTCGGCGGGCGAGATCGTGGACGCGATCGCGCAGTTGCTCGGCGAGGACCGGGTGGTGCTGCGGGACCGGGTGCCGGAGTCGCTGCGCATGCTCACGGAGCAGGGGTTCATCAGCCCCGTGGCCTGATCGCGCCCTTCGCGACGTCCCGTCGTTTCACGCCCCGCCGCCACGCGCAACCAAGCGCGATGCCTTGTGCTCCCTCGCGCTCCCTCGGGGTCGTTCGGGGGCCCTTGGAGTTCCCCGCGTCCTTCCGGGTCGGCTTCGGGCCATCTGCGGTCGTCCGATTCACCTCTCCGTATCCCCTGGTTCGCCGGACGGCCTCCGGGTGTCTGTCCCCCGTTGGCCCCCGACTGTGAGGCTCTGTCCACAGGCTGTGGACAAGGCTGGGGGCTCGGGGTGGAGACGACGACGGCGACGGTCGGGGGCCTGATACTTGCCCTCTTCGGCGGCGCACTCCTGTTCTGGTGCGCCGCCGAAGTGCGCCTTCGCCACCGGGTGCGCCGTCGGGGCGTGCCGACCGTGGCCACGGTGGTCGCCGAGTCCGATCCGCACGGCGGACTCGACAGCGCACCACTGCTCTCCTACTCCGCGTCCGTGCAGGCCGGGCACGCCGGGCCGGGCGCCGGCCCGGGCGGGGCGGCCGGGACCGCGGGGGGCCCCACGGCGGGGCCCGGCCGGGGCGGCGAACGGGTGGGATCCCGCCCGCGCGGCCGGACCCCCCGGCGCCC
>NZ_JBHXKE010000037.1:0-46993 GCF_042722765.1 Kitasatospora sp. NPDC058406 | reverse complement strand
GGTGGGGTGGGGCCGCGGCCCGCTGGGCCGCCCCGTACGAGTAGATGGCCCCCGCCCGGGTGTGCGGGGCCCTTCTCGTCGTCTCCATCAGGCTCAGACGGTGGTGACGACCTGCTCGAAGGAGAGGCGCGGGGAGCGCGGGTACCAGGCGTCCTCGCCCGGCTTGCCGATGTTCACCACGGCCAGCACCGAGTGCTCGCCGTCGGAGAAGAACTCCTTGTTGATGCCCTCGGCGTCGTAGCCGGTCATCGGGCCCGCGGCCAGGCCGGCGGCGCGGACGCCGACGATGAAGTAGCCGGCCTGCAGGGCGCCGTTCATCAGGGCGGAGGCCTCGCGGACCGGGCGCTCGCCGAAGAAGGCGTCCTTCGCCTGCGGGAAGTGCGGGAACAGGGTCGGCAGCTCCTCGTGGAACTCGTTGTCCACGGCCAGGATCGCGGTCAGCGGCGCGGCGGCGGTCTTGGCCTTGTTGCCGTCCGACAGGTGCTGGACCAGGCGCTCGCGACCCTCGGTGGAGCGGACCAGGACGACGCGCAGCGGCTGCTGGTTCAGCGCGGTCGGGCCGAACTTGACCAGCTCGTAGATGGCCTGGATCTGCTCGTCGGAGACCGGCTCGTCGGTGAAGGTGTTGGCGGTGCGGGCCTCGCGGAACAGGAGGTCCTGAGCGGCGGCGTCGAGAACCAGGGCGTCGGTGGTCATGTGCTTCTGCACCTCATGGGGAGGAAGGAACGGGGTCCGTGTCGCGTGACCGGCTCCCGCCGGTCATTCGGTCCCAACATGAGTGAAGATTCAACTGTTCCCCGGGTTCCAGGTGACCTGTGTCACTCCCCGGACGGCGGGCCCTCCGGGGCGTCCTCCCCGGCCGCCAGGGCGGCGTCCAACCGGGCCCGGGCGCCGTCCAGCCAGCGCTGGCAGACCTTCGCCAGCTGCTCGCCGCGCTCCCACAGCGCCAGCGACTCCTCCAGCGAGGTGCCGCCGTTCTCCAGCTGCCGGACCACCTCCAGCAGCGCGTCCCGCGCGTGCTCGTACCCCAGCGCGTCGTCCGCGACGGGGGCCGCGGCCGGAGACGTCGTCGCGTCCTGCTCCTGATCTGCCATGGGAGCCAGCGTAGGGGGCCGGGCCGACAGCGCGGGGACCCGCCCGCCGCGTCCCCCGCCCGCCGCGCCGCTACCCCCCGGCGCCGCCCGCCGCCGTGACGTCGAACCCGCCGCCCGCGACCCGCGCGTGCAGTCCCTCCCCGGCGGCGACCTGCGCCGGATCCGTCACCACCGTGCCGTCGCCGCGCTGCAGCACCGCGTAACCGCGCTCCAGGGTGGCCGACGGGGAGAGCGCGACCACCCGGGCCAGGGTGTGCCCGAGGTCGGTCTGCGCGTGGTCGAGCCGGTGCCCGAGCGTGCGCCGGGCCCGCTCCAGCAGACCGGCCACCTCCTGGCCGCGGCCGTCCAGCATCCGGTGCGGCGCGGCCAGCACCGGGCGGCTGCGCACGCCGTCCAGCCCGTGCTGCTCCCGGTCCACCCGGCCGACCACGTGCCGCCGCGCCCGGTCGCGCAGCTGCCGGATCCTGGCCAGCTCCTCGCCGACGTCGGGGACCACCCGTTTGGCCGCATCGGTCGGCGTGGACGCGCGCAGGTCGGCGACGAAGTCCAGCAGCGGCTGGTCCGGCTCGTGCCCGATCGCGCTGACCACCGGTGTCCGGGCCGCGGCGACCAGCCGGACCAGTCCCTCGTCCGAGAAGGGCAGCAGGTCCTCCACGCTGCCGCCGCCCCGGGCCACGACGATCACGTCGACCTCGGGGTGCTCGTCCAGCTCGCGCACCGCCGCGCTCACCCGCTCGACCGCGCTGACGCCCTGCACCGGCACGTTGCGGACCTCGAAGCGGACGGCCGGCCAGCGTCGCCGGGCGTTCTCCAGGACGTCCCGCTCGGCCGCCGAGCCCCGGCCGGTGACCAGCCCGACGCACTGCGGGAGGAACGGCAGCGGCTTCTTCCGGTCCGCCGCGAACAGGCCCTCGCCGGCCAGCCGTCGCTTCAGCTGCTCCAACCGGGCCAGCAGCTCGCCCAGCCCGACCAACCGGATCTCCGCCGCCCGCAGCGAGAGCTGTCCGCGCGCGGCGTACCACTCCGGCTTGGCGTGCACGATCACCCGCGACCCCTCCTGCACGGCGTCCGCGACCTGGTCGAAGACGGAGCGGAAGCACGTCACGGTGAGCGAGACGTCCGCCTGCGGGTCGCGCAGCGTCAGGAACACCACGCCCGCGCCCGGGCGCCGGCTGAGCTGGGTGATCTGCCCCTCCACCCAGACCGCGCCGAGCCGGTCGATCCAGCTCCCGATCAGCGCGGAGACCTTGCCGACCGGGATCGGTGCTTCGGGGGAACTGGGGTTGGCCATGCGTACGAGGCTAGCGGCGCCCGGCGACACCGCACCCCGTCGTCGCGTCCGGCCGCCCGGACCGCCGCCGACACCGCGCCCCCGCCGGGACACCGCGCCGGGACGCCGCGCCCCCGGCCGGGCGCGGGACTCAGCGGCGGATGCCCGCGCCGGAGGCGCCCTGGACGACGAGGACCATGAATCCCACGGCCAGCCAGACCAGCCCCACCACCTGGGCCGTCCCCGAAGCCTCGAACACCACCGCCCCGATCACCACCACGCCCAGCACCGGCACCACGACGTGCCGCAGCCAGTCCCGCGAGTGGTGCTTGACCGCGTACCAGCCCACCACCGAGGCGTGCAGCAGCGCGAACGCGGTGAGCGCCCCGATGTCCACCACCGAGGTCAGCCGGTCCAGCCCGTCGTCGCGCCCGGCCGCCCAGACCGCCGCCGCCAGGGTGATCGCCGCCGCCACCAGCAGCGCCCGGCGCGGCACCGCGGTCTTCGGGTCGACGACGCCCAGGAAGCGCGGCAGCCGCCCGCCCCGGCCCATCGCGTAGACCAGCCGGGCGGCCGCGGCCTGCCCGGCGAGCGCCGCGAAGGCCGCGCCGATCGCCTTGCTCGCCGCGACCAGGACGTGCAGCCAGTGCCCGACCCCGCTCTCCACCGTGTCGTAGAACGCCGACCCCTGGGCCGCGGGGTCCGCCGCCAACTGCTGCGGGGCGAGCGGCTCCAGCAGCGCCGCCAGGTAGGTCTGCGTCACGAACAGCACCCCGGACACCACCAGGCACCACAGCACCGCTCTGGCCACCGCCGCCGAGGCGCCGACCGCCTCCTCCACGAAGGTCGCGATCGCGTCGAAGCCGAGGTACGAGAGGACGGCCACCGAGACGGCCGAGAGCACGGCCGCCGCCGAGAAGTCGCCGACCGCGGTGAACGGCGTCGCCCAGCCGCGCTGCGCGCCGTCCCGGACGAGGACCACCACCGCCGCGACCACGAAGACCGCCAGCACGGCGATCTCCATGGCCAGCACCGCGAAGCCGACCACCGCCGCGGTCCGCACCCCGGCGAGGTTCAGCGCGGTGGTCACCACCACCGCCAGCGCCGTCCACACCCAGCGCGAGACGTCCGGGACCAGCGAGTTCAGCGCGATGCCGGAGAAGAGGTACGCGACCGCGGGGATCAGCAGGTAGTCGAGCATCGCCATCCAGCCGGCGATGAACCCCGGCCCCTCGCCGAGCCCGGCCCGTGCGTAGGCGAACACCGACCCGGTCTGCGGCACCGCCCGCACCATCTGGGCGTACGAGAAGGCGGTGAAACCCATCGCGACGGTCGCCACCAGGTAGACGGCGGCGACCGCGCCGTGACTCTTGGCGTCCAGCACCCCGAACACGCCGACCGGGGCCATCGGGGCGATGAACAGCAGCCCGTAGACCATCAGATCGCGGACGCTCAGGCTGCGCCGCAGCCCGCCGGACTCGACTCGCTCGCTCATAGCTTCCACATTTGAGCACCCGTGACCGATTCCGGCCGGAAGGCGGCTCACGTCGGCGCGGCACGGCTCCGCCCGTACGATGGAGCCATGTCGTCCAACACCGCGCAGCGCCGTGTCCTGCTCGCCGCCCCCCGGGGCTACTGCGCGGGCGTCGACCGCGCCGTGATCGCCGTCGAGAAGGCCCTGGAGCAGTACGGGGCACCCATCTACGTGCGCAAGCAGATCGTCCACAACAAGTACGTGGTGCAGACCCTGGAGAAGAAGGGCGCGATCTTCGTCGATGAGACGGAGGAGGTGCCCGAGGGCTCGATCGTGGTGTTCTCGGCACACGGCGTCGCACCCTCCGTCCACGACGAGGCCCGGGCCGGCAAGCTCGCCACCGTCGACGCGACCTGCCCGCTGGTCACCAAGGTGCACAAGGAGGCCGTGCGCTTCGCCGACGAGGGCTACGACATCCTGCTGGTGGGCCACGAGGGTCACGAGGAGGTCGTCGGCACCATGGGGGAGGCCCCGGACCGGATCCACCTGGTGGACGGCGCCGAGGACGTCGCCCAGGTCCAGGTCCGCGACGAGTCCAAGGTCGTCTGGCTCTCCCAGACCACGCTCTCGGTGGACGAGACCATGGCCACCGTCGGCGAGCTGAAGCGGCGCTTCCCGCTGCTGGTCAGCCCGCCCAGCGACGACATCTGCTACGCCACCCAGAACCGCCAGGTGGCCGTCAAGCAGATGGCCCCCGAGACCGACCTGCTGATCGTGGTCGGCTCCAAGAACTCCTCCAACTCCGTCCGTCTGGTGGAGGTCGGGCTGGAGTACGGCGCCAAGGCCGCCCACCTGGTGGACTTCGCCGAGGAGATCCAGGAGTCCTGGCTGGACGGCGTCACCACGGTCGGCCTGACCAGCGGCGCCTCGGTGCCGGAGATCCTGGTCGACGGCGTCCTGGAGTACCTGGCCGCGCGCGGTTACGACGACGTCTCCACCGTCAAGACCGCCGAGGAGCACCTGATCTTCTCGCTGCCCAAGGAGCTCCGCCGCGACCTGCGCGCGGAGGCCGCGGGCAAGCTCTGACCGACCGCAGCACGCCCGGGAGACCCGGTACCCGGACGGGTACCGGGTCTTTGCTGTGCGGGGCGGGTGGGCCTCTCGTAGTTTTGTGCACAACCATGCACAGGTCTGTGGACAACTTCGGCGGAGGGCAGTCGGACATGACGGCGGTATTCGGTGTGGACATCGGCGGATCGGGCATCAAGGGGGCCCCGGTCGACCTCGGCCGGGGGGTGCTCACCGAGGAGCGGCACAAGGTCCTCACCCCGCAGCCCTCGGCGCCCGAGGCGGTGGTCGCCGCCGTCCGCGAGGTGGTCAGACACTTCGACCACCGGGGACCGGTCGGCCTGACCTTCCCCGGGGTGGTCGTCAACGGACAGACCAGGACCGCCGCCAACGTCGACAAGGGCTGGATCGGCGTGGACGCCGCCGGCCTCTTCCGCGAGGCGCTCGACCTGCCCGCGGTGGTGCTCAACGACGCCGACGCGGCCGGTCTCGCCGAGACCACGCACGGCGCCGGCCGCGACCAGGAGGGCGTGGTGCTGGTCCTGACCTTCGGCACCGGCATCGGCAGCGCCCTCTTCGTGGACGGCGCCCTGGTGCCCAACACCGAACTCGGCCACCTGGAGGTGCGCGGCAAGGACGCCGAGCGGCGCGCCTCCTCGGCCGCCAAGGAGCGGCACGGGCTGAACTGGGAGCAGTGGGCCGGACGGGTCGACGAGTACCTGGACGTGGTGGAGATGCTGTTCTCGCCGCAGCTGATCGTGATCGGCGGCGGGGTGAGCCGCAAGCACGAGAAGTTCCTGCCGCTGCTGCGCGGGCGCGAGGCGCGGGTCGTCCCGGCGGAGCTGCGCAACGACGCCGGGATCGTCGGCGCGGCCATGGCGGCGGCGCGGGCCTCCGCCTGACCGTCCGGACCGGCCGCCGCGCGAACCGGCCGCCCGCGCCGTGAAGGCGGCCCGTGAAGGCGGGCCGTGAAGGCGGGCCGGGAGCTCGTGCCGGGGACCGTGCGGGAGGCGGGCCGAGGAGTGGGAAACCGGGGGAATCGGCTTCCCACTCCTCAGCGCGCGCGGTGGATCCGGTGCTGGGCCACGAACCGGGCGAGCACGATCACCGCGGCCAGGCCGGTGCCGGAGAACAGCCAGCCGGCCCGGGTGGCCAGGTTGGTCGCCAGCGCCACCACCTGGGCCGTCACGCCGGACGAGGTGACGGGACCGAACAGCAGCATCGCGACGGCGAAGGCGATCGGGCCGCTGATCGGGGCGGCCAGCAGGTCGGCGAACCGGACCCGGACGGCCAGCTGGAAGCAGATCGCCAGGTAGCCGAGGCCGAACAGGACGCCGAGACCGCCGAAGGCCAGCCGGTCCAGGCCGGCGACCGCGACGGTCGTCACCAGCGCGGCCACCCCGGTGCCGACGGCCGTCAGCCGGGTCGGCCGGCCGGTCCGCCGCCGTCCGTAGAGCCGGCCGGCGATCCGGGCGCGCCCCGGGGGGCCGGACACGCGGCGTAGCCGGGAGGAGAGCGCGGCCTTCCCGGCGGCCCTCCCGGTGCCCTTCGCCGAGGGCTTCCCGCCGCCCCTCCCGTCCGGCTTCCCGGCGGGCCCGTCGGCGGTCTCGGGGGCCCGCCCGGGCCCGGGGACGGCGGCCCCGGCCGCGCCGTTCGGCGGTCGGCGTCTGGGCCCTGGCGGCTGGGTACGGATGCGCTGCTCCACCCACCCAACGTACGGTCCGATCATCGCCACACTGTGTAATGGGTCTCCGGGCCTTGTTCCGTGTCTCCGGACGGAGTACTGATGTGATCGTCGCTCAACTTCACCGGGGGTTCGTGCGAGCGGCGGATTCGGCTTCGAACGGCTCCACCACGTGCGGCTCGACGTCCCCGCCGGGGCCCTCGCCGGCGGCGGCCGACGCCTGACCCGCTGCCCGTAGACTGGGGGATCGGCCCGTCCGGGGCCGGCCCAACTCCTCCAAGCCCACGGGACTGCGCTTCATGTCGCTCACGATCGGAATCGTCGGCCTGCCGAACGTCGGCAAGTCGACCCTGTTCAACGCCCTGACCAAGAACGACGTGCTGGCGGCCAACTACCCGTTCGCCACCATCGAGCCGAACGTCGGCGTCGTCGGCGTCCCGGACGAGCGGCTGACCAAGCTCGCCGAGATCTTCGGCTCGCAGCGCATCCTCCCGGCCACCGTCGACTTCGTCGACATCGCGGGCATCGTCCGCGGCGCCAGCGAGGGCGAGGGCCTCGGCAACAAGTTCCTCGCGAACATCCGTGAGTCCGACGCGATCTGCCAGGTCGTGCGCGCCTTCACCGACCCGGACGTCGTGCACGTGGACGGCAAGGTGTCGCCCAAGGACGACATCGAGACCATCCACACCGAGCTGATCCTGGCCGACCTCCAGACCGTCGAGAAGGTCCTGCCCCGGCTCCAGAAGGAGGCGCGCCTCAAGAAGGAGACCGCCCCCGTCCTGGCCGCCGCCGAGGCCGCCCAGGCGATCCTGGAGACCGGCAAGACCCTCTTCGAGGCCGGCTTCGACACCACCCCGATCCGCGAGCTGCACCTGCTGACGGCCAAGCCCTTCCTCTACGTCTTCAACGTGGACGAGGACGAGCTGGCCGACGAGGACTTCAAGAACGCCCAGCGCGCGCTGGTCGCCCCGGCCGAGGCCATCTTCCTCAGCGCCAAGATCGAGTCCGAGCTGATCGAGCTGGACGACGCCGAGGCCCTGGAGCTCCTCCAGTCCATGGGTCAGGAGGAGCCCGGCCTGGCCACCCTCGCCCGGGTCGGCTTCGACACCCTCGGCCTGCAGACCTACCTCACCGCCGGTCCCAAGGAAGCCCGCGCCTGGACCATCAAGAAGGGCGCCACCGCCCCCGAGGCGGCCGGTGTGATCCACACCGACTTCCAGAAGGGCTTCATCAAGGCGGAGATCATCTCCTTCGCCGACCTGGTCGAGACCGGCTCCATCGCCGAGGCCCGCGCCAAGGGCAAGGCCCGCATCGAGGGCAAGGAATACCTCATGCAGGACGGCGACGTCGTGGAGTTCCGCTTCAACGTGTGAGCGCACTGCTTTGAGCTAGCTTGATCTGTCGAATGCGCAGGTCGGACGGGGCCCGCCTCCTTGAGGCGGGCCCCGATCTCTTTTCCGTGCTGACTTGGTGCTGACTTCTTCGGCCCGTCGCGCCTGCTTGAGTGGTACGTTATGTGGTACCAGTCGTGGAGGGAGTTCAGTCGATGTCGATCACTGCCAGCGAGGCGCGCAAGGCTCTCTTCCCGTTGATCAAGAAGGTCAACGATGATCACGAGGCCATCGAGATCGTCTCCAAGCACGGAAATGCCGTACTCGTCTCGGCCGAGGACTATGCCGCCCTGCGTGAAGGCTCCTACCTGTTGCGCTCGCCGGTGAACGCCCGCCGCTTGCTCAAGGCGTACGAGAACGCCCTTGGCGGCACAGGGCTTTCCGAGCGGGAGCTCATCGACCCTGATGCGGCGGATGGCGGGAAGGGTGCCGCGTGAGGCTCGTCTTCGAAGAGGGCGGCTGGGAGGACTACACGTCCTGGCTCAAGAACGACCGCAAGATGCTCGCCCGGATCAACAAGCTCATCGAGGACGTCCTGCGCGACCCGTTCGCCGGGATCGGCAAGCCCGAGCCGCTGAAGTACCACCTGCCGGGGGCCTGGTCGCGGCGGATCGACGATGAGCACCGCCTCGTCTACCTGGTGACGGACCGGGAGATCATCGTTCTGGCCGCCCGCTACCACTACTGACGGCTGGCTGCGAGTTCGATCCACCGTGCTGATTCCGTGCTGACTCGGGCCGCCAGGATCAACGTTTTCACAGGTCACAGCGTTGTGGTGGAAGCTCCGCTTCAACGGGTGATGTTCCGCGTGCCGTGCGTTGCGTGACCTGTCGACTGCGCAGGTCGGACGGGGTCCGCCCTCTCGGGGGCGTGCCCCTGGCTGGTTCCCGCGCCGACCCGGTGTCGATTTCCCCGGGTGGCGGCGTGTCTGCGGCGTGGCGGCCGTCGAGGTCGCGAGGGGCCGGCCTCGGGGGCCGGCCCCTCGCCCCTCCCGGACGGGGCCCGGGTGGGTGCCCTCGTCAGCCGACGGTGACGGTGATCGTGCCGTCCGGGCCGGGGGTGACGGTGACCGTCTCCAGGGTGGCCGCGTGGGCGGCGGGGCCGTGGGCGCCGGCGCGCGGGCCGATGCCGACGACGGGGACGCCGGCGGCCCGGGCGGCGGCGATGCCGGCCCCGGAGTCCTCGAAGGCGAGGCAGTCGGCGGGGGCGAAGCCCAGGGCGGCGGCGCCCTTGAGGAAGCCCTCCGGGTCGGGCTTGCTGGCGCCGACCGATTCGGCGGTGACCCGGACGGCCGGGAGCGGCAGGCCGGCGGCGGCCATCCGGACGGCGGCGAGCGGTTCGTCGGCCGAGGTGACGAGGGCGTGCGGGAGGCCGGCCAGGGCGGCGAGGAATGCGGGGGCGCCGGGGATCGCGACGACGCCGTCGGTGTCGGCCTTCTCCTCGGCGAGCATCCGGTTGTTGTCGGCGAGGTTGAGCTCGGCCGGGCGGTCGGGCAGCAGGGCCGCCATGGTGGCGTGGCCCTGGCGGCCGTGGGCGACGGCGAGGACCTCGGCCGGGTCGAGACCCTGCCCGTCGGCCCAGCGGTGCCAGCAGCGTTCGACCACGGCGTCGGAGTTGACCAGGGTGCCGTCCATGTCGAGCAGGAGGGCGCGGGTGGTGAAGGAGACGGGGGCGGCGGGCATGGGGCGGCTCCTCGCGGGACGGATCGGTCGGGACCGAGAAAGGTGAGCTGATTGTTTAATAAGGATACAAAAGCTTAGCTCACCAGGTGGGCGTTGACCGCCCGTGCCTCTTCGGCCAGCTCGGACAGCTCCACGACCTCGATCCCCGCGGCCTCCAGCAGCGCCGCGCCCCGGGTGTCGGCGACGAAGGTGGACGGCTCGCGCCAGGCCACCACCACTCGCGGGACCCCGGCCGCGATCAGCCGTCGGGCGCACGGCACGGGGCGGGAGGCGCGCTGCCCGCAGGGCTCCAGCGAGCTGTAGACGGTCGCGCCGCGGAGCCGGGGGTCGCCGGCCGGGAGCTTGCCGAGCGCGGCCTCCTCGGCGTGGTCGTGCGGGTCCGTCTCGCGGCTCCAGCCCTCGGCCAGCACCGTGCCGTCGGCTCCGACGACCACCGCGCCGACCGAGAACGCGGTGGCGGAGGGCGGGCAGCGGCGGGAGAGCTCGACCGCCCGGCGGAGGAAGACGAGGTCGGCGGACGGGCGGGGGTCGGTCACGGGGCGGGCTCCTTCGGGGCGTACCTGAGCAGGACGACGTCGCCCACCGTACGGGCCTCCAGCAGTCGCATCCGGTGCGCCGATCCGCCGGGGAACGCCGCCGGGCCGACGAACCGCGGGGCGTCCGTGTCGCCGACCAGCAGGGGGGCGACCACCAGGTGGAGCTCGTCGGCCAGGCCCTGGGCCAGGAACTGGGTGTGCACCCCGCTGCCGCCCTCGACCATCAGCCGGCGGACCCCGCGCGCGCCGAGGTCGTCCAGCACCGCGCCCAGCTCCACCGTCGGACCGAGTGCCACGACCTCGGCCAGCCCGGCCAGCTCCGGGCGCAGGGCGGTGGCGCCCCGGTCCGTGGTGTAGGCGAGCCGCTCGCCGCCGGTGTGCCAGAACCGGAGCGACCGGTCCAGCCGCCCGCTCGCGCTGAGCGTCACCTTCAGCGGGTACTCGGGGCGGCCGCCCGCGCGCCGGGCGGCCCGCCGGTCCGGGTCGTTGACCAGCAGCCGGGGATTGTCCGCCCGCAGGGTGTTGCCGCCGACGAGGATCGCGTCGCACGCGGCGCGCTCCGCGTCGACCCGGTCGAAGTCGGCCGGGCCGGAGAGCAGCAGCCGCTCGGGGGAGGCGTCGTCGAGGTACCCGTCGAGTGACATCGCGGCGCTCAGCAGGACGAAGGGGCGCGGGGCGGGCATCGTGGAACCGTTCTGTCGGGTGCCCGTCCACGGTACGGCCCCGGCGGGCGGGAGGGTCCGCGCGAGGGGCGGTGTTCGCCCGGTGGCCCGCTGCTGTCGGGGCGCCGTTCGCCGAAGGGCCCCACCCTGGTCCGGACCTCGCACCGCCCCACGTCGAAGGGCTGTCACCGTGTCCCGTCCGTCCCGCTCCAGCCGTCCGTCCGGTTCCTCCCGCCGCCTGCTGCCGCTCGCCGTCGCCGCGGCCGGGCTGCCGCTGCTCGCCCTGCCGGCCGGGCCCGTCTCCGCCGCGTCCTACGGCACGCCGACGATCACGCTCTCCGCCGCCTACCTGTCCGGCGCGGTCGGAGCCGCCGGCGACCCGACCGTCACCGTGACGGTGGCCCAGAGCGGTGCCGCGGTCTCCGCCCTGACCGTGGCCGCCACCGCGAGCACCCGCAGCACCGTGGCCCGGACCGGCGACGTCACCGTCGCCGGCACCGGCGCGGCCCGTACTCTCGCGGTCGCCGCGCGGGGCGTCGGCTACACCGACCTGACCGTGAAGGTGACCGGCCTGGGCGGCAAGACCGCGTCGAAGACGCTGCACTACGCGGCCTCGCCGGCGGTGCAGTTCGCGGCCGGGAGCCGTTACCTGACCGGCTCCAGCGACGCCTCGGCGGCGGTGGACGCGGGCGGCGGGTACGTGGTGGTGGCCGACGACGAGTCGAACGTGCTGCGGCTGTACGACCGGAACGCCTCCGGTGCGCCGGTCCGCACCTGGGACTTCGGCTCGGCGCTCGGCGTCTCCAAGGAGATCGACATCGAGGGCGCCACCCGGGTCGGCAACACGATCTACTGGACCGGCTCGCTGGGCAACAACAAGGACGGCGAGATCAAGGCTGACCGGCACACCGTCTTCGCCACCACCGTCACCGGCTCGGGTGCCGGCACCCAGCTGGCGCTCGCCGGTTCGTACAAGGGCCTGCGGGCCGACCTGATCGCCTGGGACCGTGCCCACGGCGACCGCTACGGCTTCGCGGCGGGCGCGGCGTCCGGCGAGGTGCCCAAGCAGATCGACGGGTTCAACGTGGAGGGGCTGGAGTTCGCGCCGGGCAGCAGCACCACGGCCTACGTGGGCTTCCGCGCGCCGCTCACCCCGGCGGTCACCGGCGGCCGGGCGCTGATCGTGCCGGTCACCAACTTCTCCTCGCTGCCCGGGGGTTCGGTGCACGCGACGTTCGGCGAGCCGATCGAGCTGAACCTCGGCGGGCTGGCCGTCCGAGACCTGCGGCGCAACGCCCTGGGCCAGTACCTGATCGTGGCCGGATCCTGGGCGGCGGACGACGACTCCGACCCGTACGCGCTCTACCGCTGGGACGGGCAGCCCGGTTCGCAGCCGGTCAAGCTGCTCGACCTGCCGACCACCGACGCGGGCGGCTGGGAGGCCGTGGTGGACGTCCCGGACCTCACCCTCCCCGGCGCCCGGGCGCAGCTGATCACCGACGACGGCTCGGCCGACCTGTACGGCGACGGCACCGAGGCGAAGGACCTCTCCCACCCGGAGTGGAAGAAGTCCCGGACCACCTGGTTCGCCCTCAACTGACCTGCTCCGCAGCCCGGTCTGGCCCCCGTTCGCCGCGTGCGGGCGGGGGCCTCCGCGTGCCGTGAGGCGTTCGCGATGTGAGACGATTCTTCTCGTCATGCGGGACGAGGAGTAGCGTCGGAGGCGTCGAGGAGCCGACCGCACCCGAAGGGGACGTCACCATGACCGCACCGAAGCCCGCCGTCTACACCCATGGCCACCAGGAGCCCGTGCTGCGCTCGCACCGCTCCCGGACCGTCGCCAACTCCGCCGCCTACCTGCAGCCCGAACTGCGGTCCGGTCAGGCCGTGCTGGACGTCGGCTGCGGGCCCGGCACGATCACCGCCGACCTGGCCGAACTGGTCGGCCCCGGTGGCCGGGTGGTGGCCGTGGACACCTCCGCCGAGGTGCTGGAGGAGGCCGCCCGGCACGTCGCCGGACGCGGGTTGGCCAACGTCGTCTTCGAGGTCGCAGACGTTCACCGACTGCCCTACGCGGACGGGGAGTTCGACGTCGTCCACGCGCACCAGGTGCTGCAGCACGTCACCGATCCGGTGGGAGCGCTGCGGGAGATGCGCCGGGTCGTCGCCGAGGACGGCGTGGTCGCGGTCCGGGACGTCGACTACGCGACCATGACCTGGTACCCGGAGTCGCCCGAACTGGACCGCTGGCTGGACCTGTACCGGCGGATCGCCCGCGCCAACGGCGGCGAGCCGGACGCCGGTCGGCGGCTGCTGTCCTGGGCGAGGCAGGCGGGGTTCACCGACGTCGCCGCCACGTCCGGCACCTGGACGTACGCGACGCCCGAGCAGCGCGAGTGGTGGGGCGGGCTGTGGGCCGACCGGGTCGTGTCCTCCGGCATCGCGCGGACGGCGGTGGCCGACGGGTACGCGGAGCAGGCCGAGCTGGAGCGGATCTCGGCCGGGTGGCGGGCGTGGGTGGCCGCCGAGGACGGCTGGTTCGCGATGCTGCACGGCGAGGTCCTGGCCCGGGGGTGAGCCCCCGGGCGGCCGGCCCGAGGGGCAGGGGCGGCGGGCGGGACGCGCACGGGTGGCCGTTCCTCAAGATCGGGTAGAGTCGCGCGCCTGTTCCCACGGATCCGCCGTGACTGCGGCGATTCTCCGATCGCGGCGGTTCGCCCCGTGGGCCCTTCCGACCGAACTGCCGAGTAGGGCCCGTGACCTGCGGGCCGGGGGAGTCGTACGTGTCCAAGCCCGAGCCCGACGACGTTCCGCCGCCCGCGGACCTGCGGGTTGAGCTGACCAAGCCGACGGCCGGCGCGGCTGCCGGACCGACGGTCGAGCCTGAGCCCGAGCCCGAGCCCGAGCCCGCGGTCGAGCCCGAGCCCGCGGTCGAGCCCGAGCCCGCGGTCGGGCCCGAGAGTGCGGTCGCAGCCGGGCCCGAGACCGCGGTCTCGCCTGCGGCCGGGCTCCCGGCCGAGGCGGTGGATGGCGCGGTGGCCTAACCGGTGGCCGAACCGGTGGCCCCGCCCGCGGCTCGGCCCGCGGACCCGCGGGTCGAACTGATGAAGCCCCTGGCCGCCGCCGGCCCGCCGGCGCAGGAGACGGTCCCCGCCGACCCGTGGGCGGCTCCGGCCGCTGCCGCCCCCGCCGCCTCCGCCGACCCCTGGGCGGCTCCGGTCGCCCCCGCCGACCCGTGGGCCGCCCCGGGAAGCGGCGCCCGCGCGACCACGCCGGCCGCGCCGGCCGCCCCCGGTACGGACCTGCCGCCCGCCGCCCCGCAGCCGTCCGGCTGGGGGGCCGTCCCGCCCGGCGCGATCTCCGGGTACCAGCCCGGGTTCGCCTATACGCCGGCCCCCACGGGCACCAGCGGTTTCGCCGTCGCCGCCCTGGTCACCGGCCTGTTCTGCCTCTGGCCGCCCGCCCTCGTCCTCGCGATCGTCGCGCTGGTCCGGATATCGAAGCGGAACCAGCGCGGCCGGGGCATGGCGGTCACCGGCCTGGTCCTCGGCGTGTTCGGTGTGGTCGTCACCCTGGTCGCGTTCATCGGGTTCGCCGTCCTCGGGATCCAGGCCGAGGAACGCGAGAGGGACCAGCCGCCACGGCCGGCCGGCGCGGTGTCCTGGGGGTCGCTGCGTACCGGTGACTGCTTCACCCGGGCGGATCCCGGGTCCGACGCGGCGGAGGGCTCCCCGGGCGTCGTCTACTGGGTGCTCAAGAAGCCCTGCTCGGCCCCGCACCAGGGCGAGGTGGCCGGGATCGTCCCGATGCCCGACGAGGGGAGCTCCGAGTACCCGGGCGAGACCGCCGTGCGCGACCGCGCGATCGAGCTCTGCCGGCCGGTCCGCGACGCGTACGCCCTCGACTTCTGGGCGGTGCCCGAGGGCATGAACCCGTCCGAGTACTACCCGGGCCGGGACAACTGGCAGGCGGGCGACCACGAGGTCATCTGCGTCCTGGAGGACGCCCGCGCCGAGCACCTCGGCACCGTCCGCACCGACCGGGCCAGTCTGAACCCGGCCCAGCTCGCCTACCTCGAAGCTGCCCGGGCCTACGAGCGGGTGTACGCGAAGCGGCCGCCCGCGGAGGTCTCCCTCCAGCCGGCCGCCTACCGGGCGTGGGCCGTGCAGATGGCCGCGGCGTCGCGCAAGGAGGCCGCGGACGTCGTCAGCCCCACGGCGGTCTGGCCGGCGGGCGCGAAGCCGAAGCTGGCCGAGCTGGCGGCGGTACAGCTGGAGGCCGCCAACATCTGGGACGCGGCGGGCAGGTCCGTCGACGACGCCACGCTGCAGCGCGAGGTGCGGCGCGCCGAGGCGCTGCTCGCGAGGAGCGACAAGGGCACCGTGGAGATCCGGCGCGAGCTGGGCCTGCAGACCGGTGAGCACGTCGCCAAGTACCAGGTCTGACGCCGCGGGCCCCGGCGACCGGTCGCGGGGGTGGTCCGCCGGTCGCCGCGGCCCCGGCGGCGCCCGGCTTACCGGCCGTTAACCGCGCCCGTACCTGCCGGAAGCGAACCGGGCGTAGCGTCCCGAGGAGGCCCGCCCCGGCCCGACCCCCACGCGGGCCGGGGCCCGGCCTACGCTGGCCGCCATGGACACCTTTCGGGTGATGCGGCAGGACGACAACGGCAACCGCTTCGTGGTCGCCGGGGGCGTCGGGCGGGAGGCGGCCGATCGCCTGGCGGCCGAGTTCGAGGCGCGTGGTCACAAGCAGCTGTACTGGGTCGAGGCCGAGCCCGCCGGTGCGTCGCGGACGCGGGGACCGGACGAGTAGCACGGCCGGGCGGGCGACTAGGGTCTTCGGCCATGGACAAGCCCAACGACCGGCCGGCCGCGGGCGGCACGGCAGAGAACCGGATCGTCGTCGGCGGCGCGCTGATCCACCGGGGCCGGGTGCTCGCCGCCCGCCGGAGCGCGCCCGCCGAGGTGGCCGGCCGCTGGGAGTTCCCCGGCGGCAAGGCCGAGCCCGGTGAGACCGAGAGCCAGGCGCTCGAACGCGAGCTGATGGAGGAACTGGGCGTACGCGCCCGGGCGGTCACCCGGCTGCCGGGCTCGTGGCTGGTCCGGCCGGGCCTGGAGCTGCGGTTCTGGGCCGCCGAGCTGCTCTCCGGGGATCCGCGCCCGCTGGAGGACCACGACGAGCTCCGCTGGCTCGGACCGGCCGAGCTGTCGGACGTCGACTGGCTCGATCACGACCGCGCCGTGCTCCCGGACGTCGCCCGCCGCCTGGCGCCCTGAACCGCGCGCCCTGAACCGCGCGCCCTGAACCGCGCGCCCCGAAGCCGGTGACCTGAACCCCGGCGCCCCGTCCGGACGCGTGCCCGCCCGTGCTCCCGCCCGCCCTCACCGCCTCCGGACGAGCTGCGGACCGCCTCGCCGGCACCGCCCCCCGGGCCGCCCCTGCCGTCCCGGCAGGCCGTCCCCCGTCCGCGTCCCTGCCCCGGAGCGGGGACGCGCGGGGGCGGCTCCCGCGCGACGCGTGGGGCGGTGGGCCGGGCAATCGGAAAAGTCGACGCGCTGACCGGGATAGCCTTGGTTCTGCTGGGTATGTCACTTTTCGGCACTATTCGTCACCATCGGTGAGCCGCCCCCAGCCGGCGACGCCGATCCCGACCAGAGCCGGAGGCCCCGTCGGTGTCGAATACCGGTAACGGTGGCGGGGGAGCGCGACGGGCGGGCGCCGGGGGGAGCGCCGCCGCCCGGGCCCGGCTGCGCCGTGGCGCGAGCCGGGCGGACGTGCGCGGCGAGAACCGGGCCGCGTACCCGCCGGCCGGTCGTGGCCGGAGCGAGGGCGGCGGTCCGCCCGAGGGGCCGGTGCCGACGCAGCCCGCACCGTCCCTGGTGGTGCCCGACGCGGCGCCGCCGGGCGGCGTCCGGAGCAGACCCGGCCGGCCGTTCCCCGGCGGACCGCGGAACACCCAGGCGCAGCCTCCGGCAGGTGCCGGGGGAGGCGGCCGGGGAGACGCCCCGGGCGGGCCGGGAAGCGGCACCGCAGGCCCCCGGACGGCACTCGGGGGGCGCCCCGGTCCCGGTACGGCCGGGCATCCCGAGGGCACCCTCTTCGACGTGGTCAAGGTCGCCATCGCGATCCTCGACACCGCCGGCCGCGTGGTGCTCTGGAGTCCGGCCGCCGAGGAACTGCTCGGCTGGCCGAACGAGCTGCTGGTCGGCCGCCGGATCGACGAGCTGATCCCGGACGCCGACCAGGTGGTCCGGATCCGGGCCGCGATCCAGGACACCCTGCGCCACGGCCGCTGGTCCGGTCTGGCCGAGCTGCGCGACCGGGAGGGCGATCCGGTGCTGGTCGACGCCCGGATCTCGCTGCTCGTCGACGGCGACGGCACCCCGTTCCTCCAGGTCAACCTGGCCGAGGCGGCCGCCGTCCGGGCGGTGGAGCGCGACCTCGCCGTCCGTGACGCGCTGTTCGAGCAGTCCCCGCTGGGCATCGCGATCCTCGACACCGACCTGCGCTACACCGCCGTCAACCAGACCCTCGCCGAGATGAACGGCGTCGTGCCGGAGGACCACGTCGGCCGGACCACGGGGGAGACCCTCCCCGAGCGGGCGGCCGACGAGATCACCGCGATCCAGCGCCAGGTGCTGGCCACCGGCGAGCCGGTCATCGACGTCACCCTCGCCTCCCCGATCACCGCACGCTCCGGCTACCGCTCGATCTCCTACAGCCGGATGACCGACCGGGCCGGCCGGGTGCTCGGCATCTCCGGCACGGTGATGGACGTGACGGAGCGTTACCGTGCGGTGGCCAAGGTCGAGCACGCCCGCCGCCGGCTCTCACTGCTCAACGAGTTCGGCTCCCGGGTCGGTGACCTGCTGGACGCCTCCCGGATCGCCCAGGAGCTGGCCGGCGCGGTCGTCCCCCGGCTGACCGACCACGCCGCGGTGATCCTGCTCCAGGCGGTCGCGCACGGTGACGACCTGCCCCGGCACGGGCACGACCGCCGCACCTCGCTCCTCCAGCTGGGCACCGCCTCCGTCCAGGACGGTCCGGAGGTGGAGACGATGCTCCGGCGCGGTGCCCGGATCACCTTCGCCGAGGACTCGGCCTGCGGCCGGGTGCTGCGCACCGGCGTTCCCGAGCTGCTCTCCGGCGCCGACCAGCTGAGCGACGTCACGTACCCGGGCGACCCGAAGATGCAGGCGGCGCACGACCTGGGCGTGCACTCGATGCTGGTGGTGCCGTTGCGCGCCCGGGGCATCGTGATCGGCCTGCTGCTCGTCAGCCGGGCCGGCTACCGGGAGGGCTTCGACCGGGACGACCTGGCGTTCACCGTGGAGCTGGCCGACCGGGCCGGCTCCTCGCTGGACAACGCCCGGCTCTACGCCCGTGAGCGCACCGCCGCGCTGACCCTGCAGCGCACGCTGCTCCCGCAGCAGGTCCCCCAGCCGACCGGCGTCGAGGTCGCCTACCGCTACGTGCCGGGCAGCAGCGGCACCGAGGTCGGCGGCGACTGGTTCGACGTCATCCCGCTGCCCGGCGACCGCACCGCGCTGGTGGTCGGGGACGTGATGGGCCACGGACTCCGGGCGGCCGCGACGATGGGGCGGCTGCGTACCGCCGTCCGCGTGCTGGCCGCCCTGGACCTGCCGCCGGACGTGCTGCTGCGGCACGTCCACGAGCTGGCCGACGACCTGGCCCAAGGGCCGGACGAGGCGCTGCTGGCCACCTGCGTGTACGCGGTGTTCGACCCGGCGACCGCCACCATGACCGTCGCCAAGGCCGGCCACATCCCGCCGGTGCTGGTGGTGCCGGCGGAGGGGACCGACGAACCGACCCGGACGGGCGGCCCGCTGCTCGGCGGCGTCGGGCGGATCCTGGAGCTGCCGTCCGGAGCCCCGCTCGGGGTCGGCGGAGTCCCGTTCGAGTCGGTCGAACTGAAGATCCCGGAGGGGAGCCTGCTGGCGCTCTGCACCGACGGGCTGGTGGAGTCCCGGGACAAGGACCTGGACGTGGGCCTGGGCCGGCTGCTCACCGTCCTGGAGGCGCCGTACGCGTCGATCCAGGCCGCCTGTGAGGCGGTGCTGGACACCATGGAGCAGGGCCGCGAGCCGGACGACGTGGCGCTGCTGCTGGCCCGGCTCGGCCACGGGCAGGCCGGCACCCCGACGGCGGGCTGGACGCTGCCCGCCGAGCCGACCGCCGTCTCCCGGGCCCGCCGGCTGGTCCGCGCGACGCTGGTCGAGTGGAGCGTCGAGGAGCTCACCGACACGGCCGAGCTCCTGGTCAGCGAGCTGGTCACGAACGCGGTCCGGTACGCGAGCGCACCGATCGGCGTGCGGCTGACGCTCGGGGAGACGCTGCTGGTGGAAATCTCCGACCCGTTGCCCGATCCGCCGCGCGAGCGGCACGCGGCCGAGGCCGACGAGGGCGGCCGGGGGCTGGAGCTGGTCCGCCGGCTGGCGCTGCGCTGGGGGGCCCGGGCCGAGGGGATGGGCAAGGTGGTCTGGTTCGAGCAGGCGCTGCCGGGTAGTGAGCCCCACGAGTCGGCGGCCGAGTAGGCCCGACGGGCGGACGAGCGGACGGCGAGGAGAACGGTGCTGCATATGCCGGGAGGCGGCCAGGGGGAGCGCGCGCTCCGGCAGGGGGCGCGAGCGTGGCATTGTGGTTGCGCGGGCGGTAGGACAAAAACCTTCGCCCGATCTGATGTTGTGATGTTGAGGGCGTGTGAACGTACCCCTCGATGATGAATACTCGGTCTTCTCGACATCCGGACGGTCGCGGGTTTGGAGGGGTCGGTCCGTTGAACAGCACCCCGGCGCGTAACGCGCCGAGCAGCAGCGGTCATGCCGCTGTACCCGGGCAGGCCGGTGCCCAACACGTGTCCGCGCCCGCCGTGCCCCGCTCGGTCGCGCGCGCGGCGGCCCCGACCGTCGGTCCCGCCGCCCACCGGGTGGCCGAGGCACACCGCTGGGGCGCCGGGGACCCGGGATCGATCTACGACTACATCCGGGTCGCCACCTTCGCGATCGGCCCCGACGGCCGGATCAGCCAGTGGAGCGAGCGCGCCGCCGAGTTCTTCGGGGTCCCCGCCTCCGAGGCGGTCGGCGCCGACCCGGTCACCACCTTCGTCCCGCGCGAGCTCTGGCAGCGCGGCCGGGCCCGGCTCGAACGGACCCTGGCCGGCGAGGAGTGGGTCGGCACCACCCCGTACCGCGACGCCAACGGCGGCGAGGGCCTCGCCGAGCTCTACCTGATGCCCGACAGCGCGCTGCCCACCGCCGGCGCCACCTGTCTCGCCGTCGACCTCGGCCGGCTCCGCCGGATCGAGACCGACCTCGCCGCCTCCGAGGCGGTTTTCGGCCAGACTCCGACCGGGTTCATCCTCTTCGACGACCGGCTCCGGCTCCAGCGGGTCAACGACGCCTTCGCCTCCGGGATGGGCCTCGCCCCCACCGACCTGGAGGGGCTCACCCCGCACGACCTCTTCCCCGGCTCCGAGGCCGACCGGCTCACCGCCGCCCTGCGCAAGGTCCTCGCCAGCGGCGAGCCCGTCTTCGACCTGCGCTTCCACTCCACCGTCCCGACCCGCGAGGGCAACCGGCTCTGGGCCGTCTCGCTCTACCGCCTCAACGGCGCGGCCGGCCAGCCGACCGGCGTCGCCGGACAGGTCTCCGACGTCACCAGCCGGCACGTCGCCGAGCGCGAGGCCGACGGCGTCCGCCGCAACCTCGCCCTGCTCAACGAGGCCAGCGCCCACATCGGCTCCACCCTCGACCTGGAGACCACCGCCAAGGAGCTGCTGGACGTCGTCGTCCCGCCGTTCTGCGACCTCGCCACCGTGGACCTCTACACCGCGCTGCTCTCCGGCGAGACCGTCCCCAGCGCCGGCCGGTACGGCGACGGCGTGCTCACCGACGGCAGCGGCGAACTGCGCCGGGTCGCCGTCTCCAGCGTGGTCGGCGGCGCCTCCTCGGTGCTCGGCTCGGTCACCGGCCTGCCCATCGCGGAGGCCGGCGGCACCCTCTGCTACCCGCGCCGCTCCCCGCACGCCCGTGCCCTGCGCACCGGCCGCAGCGTCGTCCCCGAGCCCGGGCCCGACCCGCTGCTCCGCTCCACCCTGATCGTCCCGCTGGTCGCCCGCGACCAGGTGCTCGGCCTCGTCCAGCTCTCCCGCGCGATCGGCAGCGAGCCGTTCGACGCCCGCGACGTCGCCATCGCCGAGGAACTGGTCGCCCGGGCCGCGGTCTGCATCGACAACGCGCGGCTCTACCGCCGCGAGCACGAGCGCGCGCTGATCCTCCAGCGCAGCCTGCTGCCCCCGGGCAACCCGGCCGCCAGTGGCCTGGAGATCGCCTGCCGCTACCTGCCCAGCAACAACAACACCGAGGTCGGCGGCGACTGGTTCGACGTCATCCCGCTGCCCGGCAACCGCACCGCGCTGGTCATCGGCGACGTGATGGGCCGCGGCCTGCGGGCCGCCGTCGCGATGGGGCAGCTGCGCACCGCCGTCCGCACCCTGGCCATGCTCGACCTCGACCCCGCCGAGGTGCTCACCGCCCTCGACGAGATCGCCCGCGGCCTCGGCGACGACACCGCGCCGGCCGTCGTGCCCGCCCCGTACGGGCGACTCACCTCGACCGCCGACGAGGAGGCCCGCGAGGTCTACCTGGCGACCTGCGTCTACGCGGTGTACGACGCCGTCACCCGGCGCTGCACCTTCGCCAACGCCGGCCACCTGCCGCCCGTCCTGCTCGGCCCCGGCGAACCGGCCCGGATGCTGGACGTCCCGCCCGGCCTGCCGCTCGGCGTCGGCGGCGAGCCCTTCGAGGAGGTCGAGCTGACCCTCCCGGACGGCGCCGTGCTCGGCCTCTACACCGACGGCCTGGTGGAGAGCCGCAAGCACCAGCTCGACGAGGGGCTCCGCGCCTTCCGCGTCGCGCTCTCCGCCGAGGGCAAGGGCCTGGAGGACCTCTGCGACCACGTCCTCGGCGAGCTCAACCCGCACCACGGGGAGGACGACATCGCCCTGCTCATGGCCAGGGTGCACGCCTTCCCCGAGGACGCCGTAGGCAACTGGTTCCTGCCGCCCGAGCCGACCTCCGTCGCCAAGGCCCGCGAACTCGCCTGCAGCTGGTTGCTCGCCCGCGGCCTCGACGAGCTGGTCGACACCACCGAGCTGCTGGTCAGCGAGCTGGTCACCAACGCCCTGCGGCACGGCCGGGGCGAGATCAGGCTCCGTCTGCTGCGCGACCGGACCATGGTGTGCGAGGTCTGGGACGACGGCTACGCCCAGCCCAGGCAGCGGCGCGCCCAGGAGACCGACGAGGGCGGGCGGGGGCTCCAGCTGGTCAGCCTGCTCGCCGAACGCTGGGGCAGCCGGCGGACGCCCAAGGGCAAGATCGTCTGGTTCGAGCTCGGGCTGTAGACGGGCCCGGGCCGCGGGCCCACCGGGGCCGCCGCCCCCGCACGCCGCCCCCGCGCGTCGTCGCGGCACGCCGCCCCCGCGCGTCGTCGCGGCACGGGCGGCGGAGGCTCGGCCGACCGGGTGCAGTCCCCGGGCAGCCGCCGTGTCGGCGCGGCCCGGCCCGGAGCGGCGGCGTTCCATGGCCGCCATGCGCGCCCGCCTCCCCGCCGCAGCCGCCGCGCTGCTGCTCGCCCTCGCCGCCTCGGCCGGCTGCTCCGGCGGCCCGTTCCCGGCCGGCACCGCCCCGACGCCCGTCCCCGCACCGCCCGCGCCGGCCACCGTGACCGGGGACGTCCTCCCGGTCGACCGCTCCACCGTGCGGGACGGCGGCACCCTGCGCTGGGCGGTGGACGCCGTCCCCGCCACCCTGAACGTCTACCAGCCGGCCGCCACCGCCGACTCCGCGCTGCTCGCGCACGCCCTCTACCCCGCGCTGTTCCGGCCCGGTGCGCGCGGCGGCTGGGAGGCCGACCCCGACTACCTGGCCGCCGCCGAGTCCACGCCGCCCGGGCAGCTGCCGCAGGTGGTGACCTACCGCCTCAACCCGCGGGCGGTCTGGAGCGACGGCACCCCGCTCTCCGCCGCCGACTTCATCGCCCAGCGGGCCGCGCTCTCCGGCCTCGACCCGGCCTACACCTCCGCCCGCCCCGCCGGCTACGGCACGATCGACTCGATCGTCCAGGGCGCCGGCCCGCAGGAGGTCAAGGTCACCTTCCGGCAGCCCTGCGCGCAGTGGCGCGCCCTGTTCGGCCCGCTCTACCCGGCCGCCGAGACCGCCACCGCCGCCGCCTTCGGCCGCCCGCTGCCCGGTGGCACCGCCCACCCGACCGCCGGGCCGTTCCTGGTCTCCGGGTACGACCCGGCCGGCGGACGGGCCGCCCTCGTCCGCAACCCGTACTGGTGGGGCGCGCCGGCCAAGGCCGACCGGATCGACTTCCTCGCCGTCCCGGCCGAACAACGCGCCGACGCGCTCGAACAGAACCGGGTGGACATCGCCCCGTTGACGGCCGCCGTCGACCACGCGGCCGGCGGGGCAGGCGCCCCGGCCGGGGGCGGGGCCGCCCAGGCGCTCCACCGGGCGGAGACCCTGCCCGGCGTCACCCTGCACCGCGCCGCCGGCGCCGCCCTCACCCAGCTCACCCTCAACGCGGCCCGCGACCTCCTCACCGACCCGGTCCTGCGGCGTGCGGTCGCCCGTGCGGTCGACCGCCGGCACACCGCCGACGCCGCACTCACCCCGCTCGGGCTGCCGGCCGCCCCGCACGGCCACCACCTGCTCACCGGCGACCAGGACGGCTACCGCGACAACGCCGACGCGCTCGGCGCCACCGACGCCGGGCGGATGCTGGACACGGCCGGGTGGAAGCGCCCCGCCGCCGGCGCCACCCGGGCCCGGAACGGCCGCGAGCTCGCCCTCACCCTCCTGGCCCCGGCCGGCTCCGCCACCGCCCGGCGCACCGCGGACGCGGTGGTGGCGGACCTCGGCGCGGCCGGGATCGCGGTCCGGGTGACGGAGGCGCCGGCGGACACCTTCGTCCGCGACCACCTGGCCGCCGGGGACTACGACCTCGCCCTCTTCTCCTGGCCGGCCGGGCCGGACCCGGCCGGCGAGCAGCAGCCCGTCTACGCCAAGCCCCGGCCGGGCCCCGACGGAGCCCTCCGGGCCGGCACCAACTTCGCCCGCGCGGGCACCGAGGAGATCGACCGCCTCTTCGAGCGTGCCGGCGCCGAACCGGACCCCGCCGCCCGCCAGGCCCTCCTCCAGGAGGCGGACGTCCGGATCTGGCAGCTGGGCCACTCGGTGCCGCTGTTCCAGCGCCCCGAGCTGACGGCCGTCCGGACGGGGCTCGCGGGTGCGGGGGTGTGGGGCTTCGGCCGGCCGCGCTTCCAGGACGTGGGGTGGTCGGCCGGCTAGGTCGCGGTCAGGGCCTCCGTCAGGGCCTCCGTCAGGCCCTCTCTCCCGGGTCTCGTGCGTCCGGCAGGAGCCATGAGACAGGGGCCGGGTCCCGGCGGGCAGGGCAGGCGGACGCGGTCACCCGATCGCCGTGCGACCGGACCGGACCGGTCCGTGGACCGTCGCCGGGCGCGGCGGAAGGGACTGCCGGAGGGACTGCCGGAGGGACCGCCGGAGGGGTCGGTGGACGGGTCGGCGGACGGGTCCGGAACGTGCCGCCGGACGTCCACAGGGTGAAGAGCCGGTGTCCGAGTTGTGATCTTGATCCCGCCCGACCTGCTCGTTTCGGCCGAGCTGGGCGGTTCCCCGTACCATAGGAGGAAGCCGTGGCATGTCCTGCCCGGCGGGTGGACCGGTAGTAGCAGGCGGAACGGGCGGCGGCGACCAACAGTGGTCGCAAGTGCGCGTCACGCAGCCGGGCGCCGAAACCCACGATTCCGGGAGAATCTGCTAGGCATGCCCACGCGCAACGACATCCGTAACGTCGCCATCGTCGCCCACGTCGACCACGGCAAGACCACCCTGGTCGATGCCATGCTCAAGCAGGCCGGCGCCTTCGCTGCCCACCAGCAGTTGGACGACCGCATGATGGACTCCAACGACCTGGAGCGCGAGAAGGGCATCACCATTCTCGCGAAGAACACCGCGGTCAAGTACCACCCGAAGGATGGTGGCGCTCCGATCACCATCAACATCATCGACACCCCGGGCCACGCCGACTTCGGTGGCGAGGTCGAGCGAGGTCTCTCGATGGTGGACGCGGTCGTCCTCCTGGTCGACGCCTCCGAGGGTCCGCTTCCGCAGACCCGCTTCGTGCTCCGCAAGGCGCTCACCGCGCGGCTCCCCGTCATCCTCTGCATCAACAAGACGGACCGCCCGGACGCCCGGATCGACGAGGTCATCAACGAGACCTACGACCTGTTCCTGGACCTGGACGCCGACGAGGACCAGATCGAGTTCCCGATCGTCTACGCCTGTGCGCGTGACGGCGTGGCCTCGCTGACCAAGCCGGACAACGGGACCGTCCCCGCGGACAGCGACAGCCTGGAGCCGTTCTTCTCCACCATCCTGGAGCACGTCCCGGCTCCGACGTTCGAGGAGGACGCGCCGCTCCAGGCCCACGTCACCAACCTCGACGCGGACAACTTCCTCGGCCGTATCGCCCTGCTCCGCGTCGAGCAGGGTGAGCTGCGCAAGGGCCAGACCGTGGCCTGGATCAAGCGCGACGGCACCATTTCGAGCGTCCGCATCTCCGAGCTGCTGATGACCGAGGCGCTCACCCGCAAGCCGGCCGAGGTGGCCGGCCCGGGCGACATCTGTGCCGTCGCCGGCATCTCCGACATCATGATCGGCGAGACCCTCGCCGACCCGGAGAACCCGATCGCGCTGCCGCTGATCACGGTGGACGAGCCGGCCATCTCGATGACCATCGGCACCAACACCTCGCCGCTGGTCGGCCGTGGCGGCAGCGGCAAGGGCGCGGACGCCAAGTCCAGCGGCCGGGTCGACCGCAAGGTCACCGCCCGCCAGGTCAAGGACCGCCTGGACCGCGAGCTGATCGGTAACGTCTCGCTGCGCGTCCTGGAGACCGAGCGCCCGGACGCCTGGGAGGTGCAGGGCCGTGGTGAGCTGGCGCTGGCCATCCTGATCGAGACCATGCGTCGCGAGGGCTTCGAGCTGACCGTCGGCAAGCCGCAGGTGGTCACCAAGCAGGTCAACGGCAAGACGCACGAGCCGGTCGAGCGCCTCACCGTGGACGTCCCCGAGGAGCACATGGGTGCCGTCACCCAGCTCATGGGCATCCGCAAGGGCCGGATGGACAACATGTCCAACCACGGTTCGGGCTGGGTCCGGATGGAGTTCGTGGTGCCGTCCCGCGGCCTGATCGGCTTCCGGACCGAGTTCCTCACCAACACCCGCGGCACCGGTATCGCGCACTCGATCCACGAGGGCCACGAGCCGTGGTTCGGCACCCTGACGACCCGCAACAACGGTTCGCTGGTCGCCGACCGGGCCGGTGTGGTGACCGCCTTCGCGATGACCAACCTGCAGGAGCGCGGCGTGCTCTTCTGCGACCCGGGCACCGAGGTGTACGAGGGCATGATCGTCGGCGAGAACTCGCGCGCCGACGACATGGACGTCAACATCACCAAGGAGAAGAAGCTCACCAACATGCGGTCGTCGAACGCCGATGTTGCCGAGTCGATCGTCCCGCCGCGGAAGCTCTCCCTGGAGCAGTCGCTGGAGTTCTGCCGCGAGGACGAGTGCATCGAGGTGACCCCGGAGACTGTTCGCATCCGTAAGGTCGTGCTGGACCAGAAGGACCGTGGTCGTACCGCCTCGCGCGCCAAGAAGGTCTGATCACCGCCTTCTGAGGCCTTCCGGCCGTGCTTTGGCCGGAAACCGTCGCCCCCCTTTCCGATGGAGAGGGGGGCGAACTTTTTCAACTACTCCATGCTGTCGACGCGCGTATAAACGGAATAGCGCTTACCACGGCAAGGTGTCCGCTGAGCGAACGTGACAGTCCGTCATTCATGACGACTGTCCGTTTAATGCCTGTCTGAGTATGTCTCATATGTCCGATTTTCGAAACTTACCGACCGTTCATGTGACCTAATTGAGATCGGTAGTGGTCACTTTCGTGTCCGTGCGTGACACATAGTGGGTGCAGTCAGGCTCGGGTCAAGGGTTAACGCGCAGGGGTGCGCGCCGAAACCACGAGCGCGGACGGCACAGCGGATCCGGTCCCGACCAACCGCGGTGCTCTCCTCGTTGGAAAGTCGAATTCAGGAGGCATCCCCCCATGCGTGGTGCAACCCAGACCAAGTGGCTCGTCGCGGCGACCGCGATCGCCCTTGCGGCGACCGCTTGCAGCACCAGCTCGAAGAGCAGCGACAAGGCTGCCTCGGGCGGCGGCACGATCGCCGTTCAGCTCGGTGAGCCGCAGCACGGCCTGATTCCGCAGAACACCGCGGAGTCCGAGGGTGCCGAGGTCCTGAACGCCCTCTTCGCCGGCCTGGTCGAGTACGACAACAAGACCAACGAGCCGAAGCTGCGCGTCGCGGAGTCGATCGAGTCCCCCGACAGCAAGGTCTGGACGATCAAGCTGAAGGACGGCTACACCTTCCACAACGGTGAGAAGGTCACCGCGCAGTCCTTCGTGGACGCCTGGAACTGGGGCGCCAACCAGGACAACGCGGCCGAGGGCCTCCCGTTCTTCGCCAAGATCGACGGCTCCGCCGACCTGGCCCCGGGCAAGGACAAGAAGCCGGCCACCGACAAGCTCAAGGGCCTGACGGTCGTCGACGACAAGACCTTCACGGTCTCCCTGACCGCGCCGTTCTCCCAGTTCAAGACCATGCTGGGCTACAACGCGTTCTACCCGCTGCCGAAGGCCTTCTTCGCTGACAAGAAGACCTTCGAAGAGGCCCCCATCGGCAACGGCCCGTTCCAGATGGACGGCAAGTGGGAGCACAACCAGCAGATCAAGGTCAAGCGCTTCGAGGGCTTCCCGGCCGCTGACGGCAAGGCGAAGCTCCAGGGCGTCACCTTCAAGATCTACGACAAGCTGGAGACGGCGTACAACGACCTGCGCGCCGACAACATCCAGGCCACCGACAAGCTCCCGATCTCGGCCATGGGCACGGTCAAGGGCGAGTTCGGCGACCGCTACATCTACAAGCCGGAGTCCGGCGTCGGCTACATCGGCTTCCCGATCGCCACCAACCCGGAGACCTACGGCAAGCCGGAGATCCGCAAGGCGATCTCGATGGCGATCGACCGCGAGGCGATCACCAAGACGATCTTCTCGGGCACCCGCGTCCCGGCCGACGACTTCGTCAACCCGCTGATCCCGGGCTACCGCAAGGGCGCCATGGGCGACGCGGCGAAGTACGACCCGGCCAAGGCCAAGGAGATCTTCACCGCGGCCAACGGTGTCCCGAACAACACCCTGGAGCTCGGCTACAACGCCGACGGTGGCCACAAGGAGTGGATCGAGGCCGTCGCCAACCAGCTGAAGAAGAACCTGGGCGTCGAGGTCACCCTCAAGCCGTTCGAGAAGTTCGGCAAGATCCTGGACGCGCTGGGCGACAAGCAGTACTCCGGCGGCTTCCGCATGGCGTGGTCGATGGACTACCCGTCGATCGAGAACTACCTCCGTCCGATCTTCTCCAAGGTCGCGATCGACAACGGCTCGAACTACGGCGGCTACGTCAACGAGAAGTTCGAGGCGCTGCTGGACCAGGCCGACCAGGCGAAGAGCCCGGAGGAGGGTCAGAAGCTGTACCAGCAGGCTGACGACATCCTGGTCCAGGACCTGCCGTACATCCCGGTGTACACCTACATGTCCTCCGCCGCGTACAGCAAGAAGATCAAGAACTTCGACACCGACGCCCAGGGTCGCATGAACCTGGACGAGGTCGAGCTCGCCGGCTGATCCGGTTAATCAGACGAACGGGGGCGGGCGGACCGGACTACAGTCCGGGTCCTCCCGCCTCCCTTCCTTGTCCGAAAGTATGGAGGTCTGATGGGCCGCTATGTCATCCGCCGACTTATACAGGCAATCCCTGTCCTGATCGGTGCGACGTTCCTGATCTACTGGCTGTGCTTCAGCCTGCCCGGTGACCCGGTGCAGGCGCTGGCCGGCGAGAAGAAGGCCGACCCGCTCGTGGCGGAGATGATCCGCCAGAAGTACCACCTGAACGACCCGTTCCTGCTCCAGTACTGGAACTACATCTCCGGCGTGTTCCAGGGCAACCTGGGTGAGAGCCTGACCGGTCGTTCGGTGAGCGACATGATCAGCGAGGCGTTCCCCTTCACCGTCAACCTCGCCATCGTGGCTTTCGTCATCGAGGCGATCATCGGTGTGCTGGCGGGCGTCATGGCGGCCCTGCGCAAGGGCAAGTTCCTGGACCAACTGGTCCTGATCAGCACGCTGTTCGTGATTTCGATCCCGGTCTTCGTCACCGGTTTCGTGCTCCAGCTCGTGCTCGGCGTCAAGCTCAAGAACGACTACGGTCTCGAGATCTTCTCCGTCTCCTTCAACGAGGAGGACGGTCTGCGGGCGTACCTGCTGCCGGCCTTCGTGCTGGCGTCGACCTCGCTCGCCTACGTGGCCCGACTGACCCGCACCAGCCTCATGGAGACCATGCGCGCCGACTACGTGCGCACCGCGGTCGCCAAGGGTCTGAAGCGGCGTCGGGTGATCGGCCGGCACGCCCTGCGCAACGCGCTCATCCCGATCGTCACCTTCCTCGGTGCCGACCTCGGTGGTCTGATGGGCGGCGCGGTCATCACGGAGAAGATCTTCAACATCCACGGCATCGGCGGTCTGCTCGCCCAGGCCGTGTACCAGAAGCAGGGCACGATCATCGTCGGCGTCGTCACGCTGCTGGTGATGATCTACCTCGTCACCACCCTGCTCGTGGACCTGCTGTACGCCGTGCTCGACCCGAGGATCCGCTATGAGTGAGACCATCACCAAGGGCGCCGAGGCCCCCTCCGAGGACAACTCCCCGAAGTCCTCCCCGGAGAAGAAGCAGAAGCCGGAGCGCGTCGCCAGTCTCTGGTCGGACGCGATGAGCGACCTGCGTCGCAACCCGGTCTTCATCATCGGCGCCGTGCTGGTGTCGTTCCTGCTCCTGCTGGCCGTCGTGCCGCAGTGGTTCACGGACGGCAGCCCGTTCGACTCGGGGGCCTGCGACCTGGCCGACTCGCTGAAGCGTCCGAGCGGCGACCACTGGTTCGGCTTCGACGTCCAGGGCTGCGACATCTACACCCGCACGGTGTGGGGCGCGCGCAACTCGATCATCGTCGGCGTCCTGACCACCACCATGGTCACCCTGGTGGGCGCCCTCCTCGGCCTGCTGGCCGGGTGGAAGGGCGGGATCGTCGACAGCATCCTCTCGCGCTTCACCGAGATCTTCTTCTCGATCCCGCTGCTGCTCGGCGGCATGCTGATCATGTCGATGCTCGGCAAGGGCAACGCCTGGACGGTCTCGGTCGTGATGACCGTGCTCGGCTGGCCGCAGATCTTCCGCATCATGCGTGCCTCGGTGCTGTCGAACAAGAACAACGACTACGTGATGGCGGCCCGCGCCCTCGGCGCCGGCTCCGGCCGGATCACCTTCCGGCACATCGTGCCGAACGCCATCGCGCCGGTCATCGTCGTCTCCGCGATCAGCCTGGGTGTCTACATCGGCGCCGAGGCGGCCCTGTCCTACCTGGGCATCGGCGTCCAGCCGCCGGAGATCTCCTGGGGCCTGATGATCAGCGACGCGTCGGTCCGCTTCCTCGACGCGCCCCACGTGCTGCTCTTCCCGTCCGCGGTACTGAGCGTCACCGTCCTGGCCTTCATCATGCTCGGCGACGCGGTCCGCGACGCCCTCGACCCGAAGCTCCGCTGAGAGAAGAGGTGACGACCCGATGACCACCGTGATCGAGAAGAACCAGAAGACCGGCCGCCTGGAGGTTGGCACCCCGCTGCTGGAGGTCAAGGACCTCCACGTGGAGTTCCACACCCGGGACGGCGTCGCCAAGGCCGTGAACGGCGTCAACTACTCCGTGGCCGCCGGTGAGACCCTGGCGGTGCTCGGCGAGTCCGGCTCCGGCAAGTCCGTGACCGCCCAGACCATCATGGGCATCCTCGACATGCCGCCCGGCAAGATCAGCCAGGGCCAGATCCTCTTCCGCGGGCAGGACATGCTCGCCATGAAGGAGGAGGACCGCCGGCAGATCCGCGGCCAGAAGATCGCGATGATCTTCCAGGACGCGCTCTCCTCGCTGAACCCCGTGATGACCGTCGGCGCCCAGCTCGGCGAGATGTTCCGGGTGCACCGCGGCTCCTCCAAGAAGGAGGCCCGGGAGAAGGCCATCGAGCTGATGGAGCGGGTGCGCATCCCCGCCGCCCGGCAGCGCGTCGGCGACTACCCGCACCAGTTCTCCGGCGGTATGCGCCAGCGCATCATGATCGCCATGGCGCTCTCCATGGAGCCCGACCTGATCATCGCGGACGAGCCCACCACCGCCCTGGACGTCACCGTCCAGGCCCAGGTGATGGACCTGCTCGCGGAGCTCCAGGCCGAGTACAACATGGGCCTGATCCTGATCACCCACGACCTCGGCGTGGTCGCCGACGTCGCGGACAAGATCGCCGTGATGTACGCGGGCCGGATCGTCGAGACGGCGCCGGTGCACGAGCTGTACGCCAACCCGGCGCACCCGTACACCAAGGGCCTACTCCGCTCCATCCCGCGCCTGGACCAGAAGGGCCAGGAGCTGTACGCGATCAAGGGCCTGCCCCCGAACCTGCTCAAGGTCCCGGCCGGCTGCGCGTTCAACCCCCGCTGTGACGTCGCCACCGACCTGTGCCGCTCGGAGATCCCGAAGCTGCACCAGGTGACCGACAAGGACGGCAAGGAGCTCACCGGCCGCCGCAGCGCGTGCCACCTCTGGAAGGAGACCCTCCATGGCTGAGCCCATCCTGGAGGTCAAGGACCTGGTCAAGCACTACCCGCTGACCCAGGGCATCCTCTTCAAGAAGCAGGTCGGCGCGGTCAAGGCCGTCGACGGCGTCTCCTTCGAGCTGGCGAGGGGCGAGACCCTCGGCATCGTCGGCGAGTCCGGCTGTGGCAAGTCCACGCTGGCCAAGGTGCTGATGAACCTGGAGCGGGCCACCTCCGGTCAGGTGCTGTTCAAGGGCGAGGACATCTCCAAGCTGTCCGGCGCGGGCCTCAAGGCCGTCCGCCGGAACATCCAGATGGTGTTCCAGGACCCGTACACCTCGCTGAACCCGCGCATGACGGTCGGCGACATCATCGGTGAGCCGTTCGAGATCCACCCCGAGGTGGCCCCGAAGGGCGACCGCCGCAAGGCCGTCCAGGACCTGCTGGACGTGGTGGGCCTGAACCCGGAGTACATCAACCGGTACCCGCACCAGTTCTCCGGCGGCCAGCGCCAGCGCATCGGCATCGCCCGCGGCCTCGCGCTCAAGCCCGAGATCATCATCTGCGACGAGCCGGTCTCCGCCCTGGACGTCTCCGTCCAGGCGCAGGTGATCAACCTGCTGGAGCAGCTCCAGAGCGAGTTCGAGCTCTCGTACATGTTCATCGCGCACGACCTCTCGATCGTCCGGCACATCTCCGACCGCGTCGGCGTGATGTACCTGGGCAAGATGGTCGAGATCGGCTCGGACGAGGAGATCTACGAGAACGCCACGCACCCGTACACCCAGGCGCTGCTCTCCGCGGTGCCGGTACCGGACCCGACGGCGCGCGAGTCCCGCGACCGGATCATCCTGACCGGTGACATCCCCTCGCCGGCCAACCCGCCGTCGGGCTGCCGGTTCCGCACCCGCTGCTGGAAGGCCGAGGAGCGCTGCTCCACCGAGGTCCCGCTGCTGGCGGTCCCCGAGGTGCTGACCGGTGCGGCCAAGCACCAGTCGGCGTGCCACTTCGCCGAGGTCCGGGAGCCGGCTGCGGCCTGATCCCGCTTCACTCCGCCCGGAAGGGCCCGCAGCCCCGTGCTGCGGGCCCTTCCGGCGTTCCGTCAACTCCTCCGGCCCCCGGTGCACCCGTCCGGGGGTACCCGACTCGCGCCGCCGCACGGGCGCGCTTCTCATGGGGTGTGATGCGTCACACACCTTGAGGAGGGACCTCCATGCCCGCAGCCACCCGTGCTCGATGGGTCCTCGCCGCAGCGACATCCGTGGCCCTGGTGGCCAGCGGGTGCAGCAGCGGCGGCGGCAGCAGCAGCGGTTCGTCGGACAGCACCAAGACCTTCAGCTACCAGAGCAGTGAACCGCAGAACCCGTTGCAGCCGGCGAACGCCAACGAGACGGGTGGTGGGCGCATCCTGCAGAACCTGTTCAAGGGCCTGGTCGACTACGACCCCACCAACGCGAAGATCCGGATGCAGGTCGCCGACACCATCGAGACGAGCGACTCCCAGACCTTCACCATCACCCTGAAGGACGGCTGGAAGTTCCACGACGGGACCCCGGTCCACGCCAAGAACTTCGTCGACGCGTGGAACTGGGCCGCGACCACCAGCAACAACCAGATCAACAGCTCCTGGTTCTCCGACATCGAGGGCTACCAGGACGTCCACCCGACGAGCGGCCAGCCCGCCACGAACAAGATGTCCGGGCTGACCGTCGTGGACGACCTGCACTTCACCGTGAAGCTCAACGGCAAGGTCTCCTACTTCGAGTACAAGCTCGGCTACATCGCCTTCTCCCCGCTGCCCGACGCCTTCTTCAACGACCCGGCCGGGTACGGCCAGAAGCCGGTCGGCAACGGCGCCTACCAGTTCGTCAGCTGGGACCACAACCAGCAGGTGGTCACCAAGGCGTTCCCGGACTACCAGGGCGTCGACAAGCCGAAGAACGGCGGCATCGTCTTCAAGATGTACAGCACCGCGGAGGCCGCCTACGCGGACCTCCAGTCCAACAACCTGGACGTGATCGACCAGGTGCCCCCGTCGGCGCTGGCCACCTACAAGAGCGACCTCGGCGACCGGGCGATCGACGCGCCGCAGGGCGCCATCCAGAACATCGGCTTCACCCTGTACCAGCCGGACTGGGCCCCGCCGGAGAAGGCCAAGGTCCGCCAGGGCCTGTCGATGGCGATCGACCGCGAGACCATCACCAAGACGGTGCTGCAGGGCTCGCGCAAGGCGGCCACCGCCTGGGTCGCCGAGGGCGTCGAGGGCTACAAGGACGGCCAGTGCGGTGCCAACTGCACGTTCGACCCGGCCAAGGCGAAGCAGCTGATCGCCGAGGGCGGCGGCGTGCCCGGCAACAGGCTGACGATCACCTACAACGCGGACGGCGGCCACAAGGAGTGGGTCGACGCGGTCTGCAACTCGATCCGGCAGAGCACCGGCGTGGACTGCGTGGGCGACCCGAAGCCCGACTTCAAGACCGCCCGCGCGGCGATCACCGGCCACCAGATCAACGGTGCGTTCCGTACCGGCTGGGTGCAGGACTACCCGCTGAACGCCAACTTCCTCGCGGACGTCTACCGCACCGGCGCCGCCTCCAACGACTTCGGCTACAGCAGCCCGCAGTTCGACCAGTTGGCGAACCAGGCCGACCAGGCTCCCAGCGTGGCCGACACGGTGACCGGCTACCAGCAGGCCGAGGCCGTGCTGGCGGGCGACATGCCGGCGGTCCCGCTCTGGTACTACCGCACCAACTCGGGCTACTCCACCAAGGTGCAGAACGTCGAGTTCGACTCCTTCGGCAACCCCGCCTGGACCCAGGTCGAGGTCAAGGGCTGATCAGCCCCCCTGCGCCGGCCCCGCCCTCCCCGCACGGAGGGCGGGGCCCGGGCACTCGGTCAGATAGCTAGGAAGGAGGCTCGGATGGGCAGTTATGTGCTGCGTCGGGTACTGCAGATGATCCCGGTGTTCTTCGGCACCACGCTGCTGATCTTCCTGATGGTCTACACCCTGCCGGGCGACCCGGTCTCGGCGCTGTTCGGCGACAAGGCCGCCGACCCCGCCGTGGTGGCCAACCTCAAGCACAAGTACTACCTGGACCAGCCGCTCTGGAAGCAGTACCTGCACTACATGGGGAACCTCTTCCAGGGGGACTTCGGCACCAGTTTCACCGGCCGGCCGGTCACCGAGATCATGGCGGACGCCTTCCCGGTCACCATCCGGCTGGCCGTGATGGCCTTCCTCTTCGAGATGATCCTCGGCCTCTGCCTGGGCCTGGTCTCCGGTCTGAAGCGCGGCAGCCTCCAGGACACCCTGGTGCTGGTCCTCACCCTGCTGGTGATCTCGATCCCGGTCTTCGTGCTGGCCTACATCGCCCAGACGATCTTCGCGACCAATCTGGGCTGGGTCACCCCGACGGTGCAGGACTCGACGGACCTCTCCCAACTGATCCTGCCGGCGATCGTCCTGGGCTCGCTCTCACTGGCCTTCGTCGCGCGGCTCACCCGGACCTCGATCGGCGAGAACCTGCGGGCCGACTACCTCCGCACGGCGGTCGCCAAGGGCCTGCCCCGGCGCACCATCATCTCCCGTCACCTGCTGCGCAACTCGCTCATCCCGGTGGTCACCTTCCTCGGCACCGACCTGGGCGCGCTGATGGGCGGCGCGATCGTCACGGAGGGCATCTTCAACGTCCAGGGCATCGGCAACGTCCTGTACCGGGCGATCAACCAGAAGGAGGGACCCACCGTGGTCGGCATCGTGACCGTCCTGGTGATCGTCTACCTGGTCGCCTCCCTCATCGTCGACCTGCTCTACGCGGTCCTGGACCCGAGGATCCGCTATGCCTGACATCCACGACGAGAGCTCGTACGAACCGCACCCCAAGCCGGGGATGGACCACCTGGACTACGCCGGTGAGCAGGGCATGGCAGTCGAGCTGGAGACCCTGGTGGAGCCCGACCCGGTCAAGCGGGAGGAGGCCCGCAGCCTCTGGGGCGATGCCTGGCGGGACCTCCGGCGGCGGCCGATCTTCCTGATCTCGGCGGTGCTGATCCTGCTGCTGGTCGTGATGGCGATCTTCCCCTGGGCGTTCACCGACGCCGACCCGCGCAAGGCCGACCTGGTCAACGACTACCTCAAGCGGCCGGACTGGACGGACTTCTTCGGCGCCGGCTGGTTCGGCTACGACGGCCAGGGCCGGTCCATCTACGCCCGGGTGGTGTACGGCGCCCGGGCGTCGATCACCGTCGGCATCTGCGTGACCGCCGCGGTGACCGTGCTCGGCGGACTGGCCGGGATGGTGGCCGGCTACTTCGGCGGCGGCGTGGACGCGGTGATCTCCCGGATCATCGACATCTTCTTCGGCATCCCGCTGCTGCTCGGCGCGCTGGTCCTGCTGAACTCCTTCTCCCACCGCACGGTGTGGAGCGTGGTGATCGCGCTCGCCTTCCTCGGCTGGACGCAGATCGCGCGCGTCATGCGCGGTGCGGTGCTGACGGTCAAGCAGTCCGACTTCGTGGTGGCCGGCCGGGCGCTCGGCGCCGGCACCGGCCGGCTGATGCTCCGGCACATCCTGCCGAACGCGGTCGCCCCGGTGATCGTGGTGGCCACCATCGCCCTGGGCGGGTACATCGCCACCGAGGCGACGCTGAGCTTCCTCGGCATCGGCCTGCAGGATCCGACCATCTCCTGGGGCATCGACATCTCCTCCGCCCAGAAGGTGATCCGGACCGCCCCGTACGTGATGTTCTTCCCGGCCGCGGCACTCTCCGTCACCGTGCTGGCCTTCATCATGCTGGGCGACGCGGTGCGCGACGCCCTCGACCCGAAGCTTCGCTGAGCGAGGGGACGCATCGTGACCACAGCAGTCGATACCGGCAAATCCCAGCACGAGAAGCCCTACGAGGGGCCGCTGCTCGACGTCCGCGACCTGCACGTCGAGTTCGTCACCCGGGACGGGGTGGCCAAGGCGGTCAACGGGGTCAACTACAGCGTGCGGGCGGGGGAGACCCTGGCGGTGCTCGGCGAGTCCGGTTCGGGCAAGTCGGTGACCGCGCAGGCGATCATGGGCATCCTCGACATGCCGCCGGCCCGCATCCCCCGCGGCGAGATCCGGTTCCGCGGACAGGACATGCTGACCATGGGCAGGGAGGAACGGCGGAAGATCCGCGGGCAGAAGATCGCGATGATCTTCCAGGACGCGCTCTCCTCGCTGAACCCGGTGCTCACGGTGGGCTTCCAGCTCGGCGAGATGTTCCGCGCCCACCACGGCGCCTCGCGCAAGGAGGCCAAGGAGAAGGCCATCGAGCTGATGGACCGGGTGCGCATCCCCGCCGCCAGGGACCGGGTCGGCGACTACCCGCACCAGTTCTCGGGCGGCATGCGCCAGCGCATCATGATCGCCATGGCGCTGGCGCTGGAGCCCGACCTGATCATCGCGGACGAGCCCACCACGGCCCTGGACGTCACCGTCCAGGCGCAGGTGATGGACCTGCTCGCGGAGCTCCAGGCCGAGTACCACATGGGTCTGATCCTGATCACCCACGACCTCGGCGTGGTCGCCGACGTGGCCGACAAGATCGCCGTGATGTACGCGGGCCGGATCGTCGAGACGGCGCCGGTGCACGACCTGTACGCGCGCCCGGCCCACCCGTACACCAGGGGTCTGCTGGACTCGATCCCGCGCCTGGACCAGAAGGGCCAGGAGCTCTACGCGATCAAGGGCCTGCCGCCCAACCTCCTGCGGATCCCGCCGGGTTGCGCGTTCAACCCGCGCTGTCCGCGGGCGCAGGACATCTGCCGGCGGGAGGTGCCGGAGCTGTTCCCGGTCACCGAGGACGACGGCACCGAGCTGGCCGGGCGGGGCAGTGCCTGCTTCTTCTGGAAGGAGACCCTCCATGACCGCTGACGGGACGGGCGCCGGTGGGACGGGCGCCGGGGCGACGGGGGCCGGGGCGACGGGCGCCGGTGGGACGGGGGCCGGGGCGACGAGGGTGACCGGGGTGAGCGCTGCGCCCGTGGAGGCCGCCTTCGCCCAGAAGGTGGCGCGCGGCGAGCCGATCCTGGAGGTCCGCGACCTGGTCAAGCACTTCCCGCTGACCAGGGGGGTGCTGTTCAAGAAGCAGGTCGGCGCGGTGAAGGCGGTCGACGGGGTCTCCTTCGACCTGCGGCAGGGCGAGACACTGGGCATCGTCGGCGAGTCGGGCTGCGGCAAGTCCACGCTGGCCAAGGTGCTGATGAACCTGGAGCCCGCCACCGCGGGGTCGGTCCGGTTCAAGGGCGAGGAGATCTCCCGGCTCTCCGGGGCCGGGCTGAAGGCGGTGCGGCGGAACATCCAGATGGTGTTCCAGGACCCGTACACCTCGCTGAACCCGCGCATGACGGTCGGCGACATCATCGGTGAGCCCTACGAGATCCACCCGGAGGTGGCCCCGAAGGGCGACCGCCGCAAGGCCGTCCAGGACCTGCTGGACGTGGTGGGCCTGAACCCGGAGTACATCAACCGGTACCCGCACCAGTTCTCCGGCGGCCAGCGCCAGCGCATCGGCATCGCCCGGGGGCTGGCGCTCAAGCCGGAGGTCATCATCTGCGACGAGCCGGTCTCCGCGCTGGACGTCTCGGTGCAGGCGCAGGTGATCAACCTGCTGGAGCAGCTCCAGAGCGAGTTCAACCTCTCGTACATGTTCATCGCGCACGACCTCTCGATCGTCCGGCACATCTCCGACCGGGTCGGCGTGATGTACCTCGGCAGGATGGTCGAGATCGGCAGCGACCGGGAGATCTACGACCACGCCACGCACCCGTACACCCAGGCGCTGCTCTCCGCGGTGCCGGTACCGGATCCGACGGCGCGCGAGTCGCGGGACCGGATCGTCCTCACCGGGGACGTGCCCTCGCCGGCGAACCCGCCGTCCGGCTGCCGGTTCCGCACCCGCTGCTGGAAGGCGCAGGAGAAGTGCGCACTGGAGACCCCGCTGCTGGCCGTCCCGGCCTGGCTGGACGGGCTCGCGGCGCACGACTCGGCGTGCCACTTCGCGGCCGAGCGCGGACCGGGGGAGTGGGCGCCGGCGGGGGAGTCCGGGAAGGGGCCCGGGGGAGAGCCAGGGGGCGGCCCGGAAACCGTTTGACACCGGGCGTACGCCCCACTCACAGAGCGCGTCCTCCGTTCGGAGGGCGCGCTCTCGCGTTGCGGCCCGCCGACCTGCGGGAATTCCCGTCCGAACGGTGTCCGGGGCACTCGGAAATGATCATTACGCTTCGTAATGCGCCGAATACCGGTGATATATGTTCGTTATTCGGAAAGTGGAATTGACGGCTCCGCGCGCGATATGGAGGAATTTGCCGAGTATTGTCACGGGTTGGTCTGAGCATGTAATTGAAAAGAGATGTGACGGCGATTCCACCGAAGGGGTCGGGTGATCGATAGTTGCTCTGCGCGTATCAGTGGTCACCTCGTCACCTGTGCGGATCGGCCCTGAGATGTCGACCTTCGCCATGCCCGGCACACCGACTGGCGAGGCGCCGTTCGTTCGTAAGCCCTTAAATCGAGGAGCAGTTGAATGAGGCTCACCAAGACGATGCGTTGGACCGCGCTCGCGGCCTGCACCGCGCTCGCGATCTCGGCCTGCAGCACCAGCAGCGACAAGAAGTCCTCGGACGGGGGCACCTCGGGGTCGGGCAAGAAGGGCGGCTCGATCAGCGTCGAGCTGGGTGAGCCGCAGCACGGTCTGGTGCCGCAGAACACCGCGGAGTCCGAGGGCTCCGAGGTGCTCAACGCGATCTTCGCCGGCCTGGTCGACTACGACATCAAGGACAACTCGCCGCGGCTGCGGGTCGCCGAGTCGATCGAGAGCCCGGACGCGACCGTCTGGACGATCAAGCTCAAGGACGGCTACACCTTCCACAACGGCGAGAAGGTCACCGCGCAGTCGTTCGTCGACGCCTGGAACTACGGCGCGAACCAGGCCAACGCGCAGGAGGCCATGCCGTTCTACGACAAGATCCTCGGCTCCGAGGAGCTGGCCCCGGGCAAGGACAAGACGCCCACCGCGGACAAGCTCAAGGGCCTGGCGGTCGTCGACGACAAGACCTTCACCGTCACCCTCAAGGTGCCGTTCTCGCAGTTCAAGACCATGCTCGGCTACAACGCCTTCTTCCCGCTCCCGAAGGCCTTCTTCACCGACACCAAGGCCTTCGAGGAGGCGCCGATCGGCAACGGCGCCTTCCAGATGGACGGCAAGTGGGAGCACAACAAGCAGATCAAGGTCAAGCGGTACGAGAACTTCCCGGCGTCGGACGGAAAGGCCAAGCTGGATTCCGTCACGTTCAAGGTTTACGACAAGCTGGAAACCGCGTACAACGACCTGCGCGCGAACAACATCCAGATCACCGACAAGCTGCCGATCTCGGCGATGGCGACCGTCGCCCAGGAGTTCGGCGACCGCTACATCTACAAGCCGGAATCCGGCGTCGGTTACCTCGGATTCCCGATCGCCACGAACCCGGCGTTCCAGAAGCCGGAGCTGCGCAAGGCGATCTCGATGGCGATCGACCGCGAGGCGATCACCAAGACGATTTTCTCGGGCACCCGCAAGCCGGCCGACGACTTCATCAGCCCGATCATCCCGGGCTACCGCGCGGGCGCGCTCGGCGACGCCGCCAAGTACGACCCGGCGAAGGCCAAGGAGCTCTTCACCCTGGCCGGCGGCCTGCCCGGCAACACGATCGAGATCGGGTACAACGCCGACGGCGGCCACAAGGAGTGGATCGAGGCGGTCGGCAACCAGCTGAAGAAGAACCTCGGTCTGGAGGTCACCTTCAAGCCGTTCGAGAAGTTCGGCGCCATCCTCACCGCGCTGGGCGACAAGAAGTACTCCGGGGCCTTCCGCATGGCCTGGTCGATGGACTACCCGTCGATCGAGAACTACCTGCGCCCGATCTTCTCCAAGGTCGCCATCGAGAACGGCTCCAACTACGGCGGCTACGTCAACGAGGAGTTCGAGGCCACGCTGGCCAAGGCCGACGCCGCCAAGGGCGAGGCCGAGGGCCTCAAGCTCTACCAGGCCGCCGACGACATCCTCATCAAGGACCTGCCGTACATCCCGGTGTACACCTACATGTCCTCCGCGGCCTACACGAAGACCGTCAAGAACGTGAACGTCAACGCCCAGGGGCAGATGGACCTGGCCAACGTCGAACTGGCCTGACGCCCCCCAGCTGACCGGTACGCCACGGCGGGCGGCGCGGGAAACCCCCGCGCCGCCCGGCTCAGGCGTGCCCCCGACCATGAGGAGACCGCATGGGCCGCTATGTGGTCCGCCGGATCATCCAGGCCATACCTGTGATCCTCGGCGCGACGTTCCTTATCTACGCACTGGTCTTCCTGCTGCCTGGGGATCCCATCACGGCACTGGCCGGTGAGAAGCGACAGGACCCCGCCGTCGTGGCGGTCCTGCGGGACCGGTACAACCTCGACGACCCGTTCTTCATCCAGTACTGGAACTACCTGGTCGGCCTCTTCCAGGGCGACTTCGGTGAGGACTACCGCGGCAACCAGGTCGTGGACGTGATGAAGACGGCCTTTCCCTACACCATCAACCTGGCGCTCACCGCGATCGTGATCGAGATGGTCGTGGGCATCACCGCCGGTGTGGTCGCGGCCCTCCGGCGCGGCCGGTTCATCGACAACGTGGTGCTGATCTCCACCCTGATGGTCATCTCGATCCCGGTCTTCGTGATCGGCTTCGTGCTCCAGCTGCTCCTCGGGGTGAAGCTCAACACCGATCTGGGCATCGACTTCTTCCCGGTCTCCTTCAACGAGGAGGCGGGCTTCCGGTCCTACCTGCTGCCCGCCTACGTGCTCGCCTCGACCTCGCTGGCGTACGTCGCCCGGCTCACCCGCACCAGCCTGATCGAGGTCATGCGGGCCGACTACGTCCGCACGGCGGTGGCCAAGGGCCTCAGCCCGCTGCGGGTGGTGATCCGGCACGGACTGCGCAACGCGCTGATCCCGATCGTCACCTTCCTCGGCATGGACCTCGGCGGGCTGATGGGCGGCGCGGTGATCACCGAGGGCATCTTCAACATCCCCGGCGTCGGACACCAGCTCTTCCAGTCCGTCTACCTGCGGGAACGGACCATCGTCGTGGGCATCGTGAGCGCCCTGGTGATGGTCTACCTGTTCGCCAACCTGGTGGTCGACCTGCTGTACGCCGTCCTGGACCCGAGGATCCGCTATGAGTGAGCCGACGAAGCGCGAGGACGCGACGGTGGCGATTCCCGGGCAGCCCGCTGCCGGGACCGCCGCGAGCGGGCCGGCGGCCGAGGCCGCTCCGCTCGCCGGGGCGTCGCTCGACAAGAAGGACCCGGCCGGCAAGGGCCCCGCCGGGAAGGGCAAGGACGGCACGGAGCGCGTCGCCAGCCTCTGGACCGACGCCTGGTACGACCTGCGCCGCAACCCGCTGTTCCTGATCGGCGGGTTCCTGGTGCTGTTCATGGTGGTGCTGGCGATCGTCCCCGGGCTGTTCACCGACGGCGATCCGCGCGCGGGCGGCTTCTGCAACCTGGCCGACTCGCTGCAGCGGCCCAGCGCCGACCACTGGTTCGGCTTCGACGTCCAGGGCTGCGACATCTACACCCGGACGGTCTGGGGCGCCCGCAACTCGATCATCGTCGGGCTGGTGACCACCACGCTGGTGGTCGCCGTCGGCGGCACGCTGGGCCTCTGGGCCGGCTGGATCGGCGGCTTCGCGGACAGCGTGCTCTCCCGGGTCACCGAGATCTTCTTCGCCATCCCGCTGCTGCTCGGCGGGATGCTGATCATGTCGACCTGGGGCGAGGGCAACGCCTGGACGGTCTCCGCGGTGATGGCCGTCCTCGGCTGGCCGCAGATCTACCGGCTGATGCGCTCGGCGGTCCTCGCCAACAAGCACAACGACTACGTGGTGGCGGCCCGGGCCCTCGGTGCCGGCACCGGGCGGATCGTCAGCCGGCACATCCTGCCGAACGCCGTCGCGCCGGTGATCGTGGTCTCGACCATCAACCTGGGCGTCTACATCGGGGCCGAGGCCGCGCTCTCCTACCTCGGCATCGGCATCCAGTCCCCGGCGATCTCCTGGGGCCTGATGATCAGCGACGCCCAGGCCCGCTTCCTGAACGCCCCGCACGTGCTGCTCTTCCCGGCCGCCGTGCTGAGCATCACGGTGCTCGCGTTCATCATGCTCGGCGACGCGGTGCGCGACGCCCTCGACCCGAAGCTGCGCTGAGGAGGGCCGCGGACCATGACTGATCTGACCAAGCCGACGACGAAGGACGGCGCGGCGCGCCGGGACGCGGTGGAGGTGCTCGGCGGCGGCCGGGAGAACCTGGTGCCCGGCACCCCGCTGCTGGAGGTCGACGACCTGCACATCGAGTTCCACACCCGGGACGGCGTCGCCAAGGCCGTCAACGGCGTGAGCTACTCGGTGTCGGCGGGGGAGACCCTGGCGGTGCTCGGCGAGTCCGGTTCGGGCAAGTCGGTGACCGCCCAGGCGATCATGGGCATCCTCGACATGCCACCGGGGAAGATCACCTCCGGCTCGATCCGGTTCCGCGGCGAGGACCTGCTCACCATGAGCCCCAGGGCCCGCCGGGCGGTGCGCGGCCGGAAGATCGCGATGATCTTCCAGGACGCGCTCTCCTCGCTCAACCCGGTCCTGAGCGTCGGCTACCAGCTCGGCGAGATGTTCCGGGTGCACCAGGGGGCCTCGCGCAAGGAGGCCAAGGAGCGGGCGATCGAGCTGATGGAGCGGGTGCGCATCCCCGCCGCCCGGGAACGGGTCGGCGACTACCCGCACCAGTTCTCGGGCGGCATGCGCCAGCGCATCATGATCGCCATGGCCATGGCGCTGGAGCCGGACCTGATCATCGCGGACGAGCCCACCACGGCGCTGGACGTCACCGTCCAGGCGCAGGTGATGGACCTGCTCGCGGAGCTCCAGGCCGAGTTCAACATGGGTCTGATCCTGATCACCCACGACCTCGGCGTGGTCGCCGACGTCGCGGACAAGATCGCCGTGATGTACGCGGGCCGGATCGTCGAGACGGCGCCGGTGCACGAGCTGTACGCGCGCCCGGCCCACCCGTACACCAGGGGCCTCCTCAACTCGATCCCGCGCCTGGACCAGAAGGGCCAGAACCTCTACGCCATCCAGGGCCTGCCGCCGAGCCTGCTGCGGATCCCGGACGGCTGCGCCTTCAACCCGCGTTGCGACCGGGCGCAGGACGTCTGCCGCACCGAAACCCCGCGGCTGGTCCCGGTGCTGGACGCCGAGGGGGCCGACCTGCCGGGCCGCCGGAGCGCCTGCCACTTCTGGAAGGAGACCCTCCGTGGCTGAGCCCATCCTGGAGGTCAAGGACCTGGTCAAGCACTACCCGCTGACCCAGGGCATCGTCCTCAAGAAGCAGGTCGGCGCCGTCCGGGCCGTGGACGGCATCTCCTTCCAGCTGCTCAGGGGCGAGACCCTCGGCATCGTCGGCGAGTCCGGCTGCGGGAAGTCGACGCTGGCCAAGGTGCTGATGAACCTGGAGCGGGCCACCTCCGGCCAGGTGCTGTTCAAGGGCGAGGACATCACCCGGCTCTCCGGATCCGCGCTGAAGGCGGTGCGGCGGAACATCCAGATGGTGTTCCAGGACCCGTACACCTCGCTGAACCCGCGCATGACGGTCGGCGACATCATCGGTGAGCCCTACGAGATCCACCCCGAGGTGGCCCCGAAGGGCGACCGCCGCAAGGCCGTCCAGGACCTGCTGGACGTGGTGGGCCTGAACCCGGAGTACATCAACCGGTACCCGCACCAGTTCTCCGGCGGCCAGCGCCAGCGCATCGGCATCGCCCGGGGGCTGGCGCTCAAGCCGGAGCTCATCATCTGCGACGAGCCGGTCTCCGCGCTGGACGTCTCGGTGCAGGCGCAGGTGATCAACCTGCTGGAGCAGCTCCAGAGCGAGTTCGAGCTCTCGTACATGTTCATCGCGCACGACCTCTCGATCGTCCGGCACATCTCCGACCGCGTCGGCGTGATGTACCTCGGCAAGATGGTCGAGATCGGGACGGAGGAGCAGATCTACTCCCACCCGACGCACCCGTACACCCAGGCGCTGCTCTCCGCCGTCCCGGTGCCCGATCCGACCGGGCGCGAGTCCCGCGAGCGGATCCTGCTCAGCGGGGACATCCCCTCACCGGCCAACCCGCCGTCGGGCTGCCGGTTCCGCACCCGCTGCTGGAAGGCGGAGGAGCGCTGCTCCACCGAGATCCCGCTGCTGGCGGTGCCGTCGCCCCTGGAGGGGCCGGCCGCGCACGAGTCGGCCTGCCACTTCGCGGAGGTGCGGGACGTGATCGGCGCGGGCTGAGCACGGCCGCCGAAGGGCCCCGGAGTCGCGCGGACTCCGGGGCCCCGTGCGTGCGGGACGCGCCACCGGAGGGCGCGCCCGGGCGTCACTTCTGGAAGCCGACGTTCTCCCAGACGATGTCCGAGAGGCCCTGGGCGCCGATGTTGGCCAGGTCGACGCGGGCGCCGTACAGCTGCGGGCGCTGGTAGAGGGGCAGCACGCCGGCCACCTTCCACAGCTCCGCGTCGGCCTGGTTGATCGCCTCGAAGGCGACGGCCGCGTCGCCCGCCGCGGCGGCCCGGTCGAGCGCGCCGTCGACCGCCTGGCTGCCGGCCTGGGAGTGGTTGGTGCCGCCGTTCTGGACGAAGTTGGCCCGGTTGCCGCTGGCCGGGAACGGCGTGCCGAGCAGCGAGTAGGCGGCGATGTCGAAGTCCCGCCGGTTGACGTACTTGTCGAAGAACTCGTTGGCGTTGGCGGTGACGGTGGTGACCTTGACCCCGACGTCCTTGAGCATCCGGGTGGTGACCGCGGCCTCGTTCTGGGCCTGGGTGACGCCGGCCGGGATGACCATCCGCAGGTTGAGCTCCTTGCCGTCCTTCCTGCGGACGTCGCCGTCCAGCTTCCACCCGGCGGCGTCGAGCTTGCGGACCGCCTCGGCCGGGTCGTACCGGCTGAGGCCGAGCGAGTTGTCCCGGTAGGCGTTCTGGTTGGCCACCAGCAGGTGGTTGTTGAGGACGACGGTGGGCCAGTCGAGGCCGGCGAGGTCGGTCCGGGCGATGGTGTCCCGGTTGATCGCCTGGAACAGGGCCTGGCGGACCGACGGGTCGGAGAGGGCGGGACTCCTGCTGTTCAGCGTGAACTGGCGGAAGTCGGGCCCGCCGGCGCGCCGGACGGCGGCGCCCCGGATGCCCCGGATCAGCTGGTAGCCGGCCACGTCCGGGCCGTTGCTGAAGAAGTCGATCTCGCCCTTGGCGAAGGCGGCGGCCATGGTGTTGGGGAGCATGGCGTGGAAGACGATCCGGTCCAGCAGCGGCTTCTCGCCCCACCAGGCGGGGTCGGCGACCACGGTGACGGTCTGGGCCGCCCGGTCCAGCTTCTCCACCTTGAACGGGCCCGCGGTGACCGGGATCGCGTCCAGGTAGGCGGTGTTGAACAGGTCGGGCGTGCCGGTCCGGCTGGCCGGGAGGAGCGGTGCGTTGGCGGCGCCGTTGAACATCGACTGCCACTCGGAGAACGGCCGCTCGAAGGTCATCACGGCCTGGTACTCGTCCTTGCCCCGCTCGACGGCGGAGACCAGCTCGAATCCGGTGCTGCTGGCGGACTTGTAGGCCTGGTCCCGGCCGTTCAGCGCCCGCCAGTTGGCCTCGATGTCGCGCCAGGTGATCGGCGTGCCGTCGGACCAGCGGGCCTTGGGGTTGAGCGTCCAGACGACGACCTGGCGGCCGTCCCGCTGCTCGGCGTGCGCGTCCTGGAGGTAGGCCGGGTTGGGGGTCTGGGTGCCGGCCGCGTCGGACCGGAAGAAGGTCGGCAGCAGGGGCTTGGTGACCGTGATGGTGGAGGACTCGCTGCCGTCGGTCTGGATCGGCGACCACTGGGTGGAGTACTGGGCCACCGCGACGTGCAGGGTGCCGCCCTGGCGGAGTTCGGCGCGTTCGTGCGGGTTGATGTCGACGGCGGTGAGCTTGGGGGTCTCGACCGAGCTCGGTACGGCCAGGGCGCCGCCGGAGCCGGAGCTGCACGAACAGAGCGTCAGCGAGAGCGAGACGGCGGTGAGGCCGGCGAGCAGGGCCGTGCGGTGGGGCAGAGGGCGGCCCATGGTGGTTCTCCCGGGGCGGATGCGGCGGACGGTACGGCGTCACATCTTGCTGACCCGGGAGCGGAGTTGTCGAGGGGGCCGCCCACCGGACCG
>NZ_JBHXKE010000036.1:0-47467 GCF_042722765.1 Kitasatospora sp. NPDC058406 | reverse complement strand
GACCCCGGCACCGGCCGGATCGCCGTCCGCCCTTCGCCGTCCGTCCTTCGCCGCCCGCCGCCCGCTGCCCGCCCCGCTCTAGGACGGCCCCGGGCGGCGCAGGCTCAGCGGACGGAGATCGGTCCAGTGCGCCTCGACGTAGGACTCGCAGGCGTCCTCGGTGCCGGTGAAGCCGGCCGGGTGCCAGCCGGCGGGCACGGGGAGATCGGCGGGGAAGAGCCCGTGCTGCAGCTCGTCGTTGACCAGCACGGTCCAGTGCGCGGCGGGGCGGTCGTCCACGGGTGCTCCAGGCGAAGTCGGGGAGTCGGGCGGGTCGGGGGGCCGGGAATCGGGGGCCGGGCGGGTCGTCAGCGGAAGCCGCCGTCGATGCGGAGGACCTCGCCGGTGATGTAGGCGGCCCGGTCGGACACGAGGAAGGCGATCAGCTCGGCGACCTCCTCGGGACGGCCGAGCCGGCGCAGCGAGACCTGTTCGAGGGCGCGTCCGACGGCCTCGTCCGGCAGCCGGGCCACCAGATCGGTGTCGATGTAGCCGGGGGCCACCACGTTCGCCCGGATGCCGAACCGGCCGACCTCCTGGGAGAGGGACTTGGTGAACCCGATGATGCCGGCCTTGGTCGCCGCGTAGTTGCTCTGCCCGGCGTTGCCGCAGATGCCGGCGACCGAGGAGAGGTTGACGACGGCGCCGGACCGGCGCAGCACCATGCCGTCGATCACCGCACGGCAGGCGTGGTAGACGCCGCTGAGGTTGACCTGGAGGACGTCCTGCCAGTCCTGGTCCTCCATCAGCAGCAGCGGTGCGTCCCGCAGGATCGCCGCCGAGGTCACCAGGGCGGTGATCGGGCCCAGCGCGTCCTCGGCGCCGTCGACCAGCGCGCCCACCGCGGCGGCGTCGGACACGTCGGCCCGGCGGACGTAGGTGTTGCGGCCGAGGTCCAGCAGCTCCTTCTCCAGGGCCCGGGCGGACTCCGCGTCCGCCCCGTAGCACAGGGCGACGTCGAAGCCGTCCCGGGCCAGCCGCAGTGCGGTGGCGCGGCCGATCCCACGTGTCCCACCGGTGATCAGAGCCACCGGCCCGGCCGTCCTGGTCATCGTGTTCCCCTCTCCTGTCGGGTGCGGTGCTCGGTCTGCCCGGCCGAGTCCGGGGCGGGGGGTGGCGGTGCCGTGCGCTCCCGGACCAGGCGCCTCAGCTCGGCGATCCCGAGCTCCGGCCGCTGCGCCAACAGTTCGAGCAGGAACGGCCACTGGCGCATCATCACGGCCATCGCCCGCGGCTCGATCCGCTCCGGGGAGTACAGCCACAGGCCGCGCAGGCCGCCGTCGGACTCGTGCATCATCAGGTACAGGTCGGCGTTGTGCGGCCGCATCTCGGTGATCAGCTCGGGGATCACCCCGTCGTCGCCGACGTTCAGGTTCAGCGGCGCCGACTTGAGGCCGTGCAGGTCCAGCGGCTCACCCGCGACGTTGAGCAGGTTGAACAGCAGCCGCAGCGGGTTGCGGTCCTCCCCGGCGTCCCGGCGGAGCCGCCGCAGCGGCACCTCCTGGTGCAGGTGGGCGTCCAGCACGCCCGCGCGGACCGCGGTGATCAGGTCCCGGACGGTCGCGTCCGGCGAGGGCCGAGGGCGCACCACCACCGGGTTGATGAAGAAGCCGATCATCTGCTCGGTCTCCGGGTGCTCCCGCCCGGCCAGCGGGAAGCCCACGGCGAGGTCGCCGTCCGCCACCCCGCCGTCCGCGCCGCCGCCGTCCGGGCCGCCGTCGGCGTAGGTCTGGAGCAGCAGGTGGAACGCCGAGAGCAGCACGATGAAGAGGGTGACGCCCTCCCGCTGCGCGGCGTCCCTCAGAGCCCCGGTGACGGCCGGCTCCAGGACGAAGCCGGTGGTGAACCCCTCCGCCGCGCCGGCCTTCTGGTGCTCCGGCGCCTCGAACCTCGGCAGCGGTGGCAGACCGTCCAACAACCGCTCCCAGTAGGCGACGTGCTCGTCCAGCGCGCCGTCGGCCAGCCGCCGCCGCTGCCACGCCGCCCAGTCCGGGTACTGGACCATCGGCTCGGGCAGCGTGGACTCCCGGCCCAGGACCCGTGCGGCGTACAGCTCGCGCAGTTCGCGCCCGAGCAGCGCGTAGGACCACAGGTCGACCACGATGTGGTGCAGCACCAGCACCAGCACCCACTCGTCCGGGGCGGTGGCGACCAGGGTGCCCCGGACCAGCGGCCCCCCGGCCAGGCTGAACGGGCGGCTCACCTCCGCCTCGACCAGCCCCCGCAGCTCCTCCTGCCGGGCCTGCTCCGTCCCGGCCCGCAGGTCCGCGGTGGCCAGCGGCCAGCCCCCGACCGGATCGACCAGCTGCCGCCACTCCCCGGCGCCGTCGTCGACGATCCTGGTCCGCAGCGCCTCGTGGCGCCGCACGATCTCGTCCAGGCCGTGCCGCAGCGCCTCCCGGTCGAGCTCTCCGCTCAGGACGGTCGCGGTGATGACGTTGTGGTGCGCCTCGTCCGGGTCCACGGGCTGGTACATGATGTCCAGCTGGGCGAAGGACAGCGGGACGCCCCCGCGCCGGTCGGCCGGCGCGACGGCGCCGCCCCGCCGGTCGCCCCGGCCGAGGTGCCGGTTCCGGCGCCGGTCCGTCGGAGCGGGCCGGGCGACCGGCGGACCGCCCGCCCCGGGCAGGGCGGCGCAGGCGGCGACCGCCCGCAGGGCGGCGAACCAGGTCCCGGCCAGCTCGCGCACGTCCCGCTCGTCCAGCAGGTCGTCCGCCCAGGTCCAGCCGGCCGCCAGCTGCGGGCCCCCGGGGCCGTCGTAGGTGACCGCGTTCAGCTCCAGCGGGTGCGCGAGCAGGGTGACCTCCGCCTCGTCCCCGCCCGGGGCGGCTCCGGCGTCGGCCGTGACCGGTGCCCAGGGCGCGCCCTGCCCGGTGCCGGTGAAGCGCCCGAGGTAGTTGAAGGCGACCTCGGGGACGGGGAGCGCGGCCAGCGCGGCGGCGGTGTCCGGATTGAGGTGCCGCAGCAGGCCGAACCCCAGACCGTCGCCGGGCAGGGCGGCCAGCTGCTCCCTGATCCGGACCACGGCAGCGGCCAGCTCCGTCCCGGACTCCTCCACCTGGGCCCAGCCCAGCGGGCCGGAGGCGAGCCGGACCGGCTGGACGCCGGTGAACCAGCCCACGGTGCGGGACAGGTCGACCCCGGGCGCGAGGTCCTCGTGCCGGCCGTGGCCCTCCACGTCGACCAGCACCCCGCCGCCCGGTGCGCCGGGGCCGGGCCCGCCCCGGCGGTGGCGCCACTCCTCCAGGGCGATCCCGAAGGCGGCCAGGAGCACGTCCTGGACTCCGGTGTGGAAGGCCCCGGGGACCCGCCCCAACAGGGGCGCGGTGTCGTCCGGCGGCAGGGTCAGGACCAGCCGCCCGATGCCGGTCCCGGCCCGGGCGACTGGTCCGTTCCCGGCGGGTCGGTTCCCGGCGGGTCCGTTCCCGGCGGGTCCGACGGCGGCCGGTCCGCTCCCGGGCAGCGCGTTCTCCGGCCGGCGAGCCAGGAGCGGCGGGGCGCCGGCCAGCAGCCTCGTCCACTCCGGGAGCTCGGCGACGCGGTCCGGGGCGACCGCGTCGGCGGCCAGCAGACCGGCCCAGCGGCGCACCGAGGTCCCCACGGGAGCCAGCACCACCGGCCGCCCCGCGAGCACCGCCTCACCGGCGACCCGCAGGTCCGGCAGCAGGATCCGCCAGGACACCCCGTCCACCACCAGGTGGTGGAGCACCAGCAGCAGCCGCCCCGGTTCGCGCGGCCCGGCGTCGAACCAGACCGCCCGGAGCACCACCCCGGCGACGGGGTCCAGCAGCCCGCGGGCCACGGCCGCGTGTCCGGCGACCCGCGCCCGCAGCCCTGCCTCGTCCGGTACGGTCCCGCCCGGCCCGGTGACGTCCACCCGGTGCAGCCGGTCCTCGACCCGCACCGAGCCGTGCGGCCCGGCCAGGAGCGACCAGCTGCCGTCCGGCCGGACGGTCAGCCGGGAGCGCAGCACGTCGTGGTGGTCGACCAGCGCCTGCAGCACCGCGGTCAGCTGCCCCCGGCCGGTGCCCGGGGGGACCGCGACCACCGCCTCCTGGCTGAACCCGTCGATCGGGGTGTCCAGCCCGCGCAGCCACTCGACGATCGGGGTGGGGGCGATCTCGCCGGTCCCGATGTCCTCGGGACCCTCCGCCGCCTCCGCGTCGGTGGCCACCGTGGCCAGGCCGGCGACGGACTGGTGGGCGAACACGTCCCGCACGGTGACCGTCAGCCCGGCGGTCCGGGCCTGGGAGACGACCTGGATCGCCTGGATGCTGTCGCCGCCCAGGTCGAAGAACCTGTCCCCGGTCCCGACCTCGGGAAGCCCCAGCACCTGCGCGTAGATCCCGCACAGGGTCTCCTCGACCGGCGTGCGGGGCCGCCCGGAACCGGGCGCCGCCGGGAAGTCGGGAGCCGGCAGCCGCTCCCGGTCCACCTTGCCGTTGGCGGTGAGCGGCAGGTCGTCGAGGACCACCACCGCGGCCGGGACCAGGTACGGCGGCAGCCGGCGGGCGAGCGCGGCCCGTACGGCCGCGGGATCCGGCCGCGCCGCCGGGCGCGGGACCACGTAGCCGACCAGGATCCGGGTGCCGGGCCGGTCCTCACGGACCGTCACCACGGCCCGGGCGATCCCCGGCAGGGCGGCCAGGGCGGTCTCGATCTCGCCCGGCTCGATCCGGAAGCCGCGCACCTTCACCTGGTGGTCGGTCCGGCCGAGGAAGTCCAGCTGCCCGTCCGCCCGCCACCGCACCAGGTCCCCGGTGCGGTACATCCGCGCCCCGGGCGGCCCGTACGGGTCCGGGAGGAAGCGGCGTGCGGTCAGGCCGGGCCGGCCCAGGTAGCCCCGGGCCAGCCCGGAGCCGGCGACGTACAGCTCGCCCGGGACACCGACCGGCACCGGCCGCAGCCCCTCGTCCAGGACGCGCACCCGGGTGTTGGCGATCGGCCGGCCCACGGGCGGGACGCCGCCGCCCGACAGCGGCCCGGTCATGGTGGCGCACACGGTGACCTCGGTCGGGCCGTACGCGTTGACCATCCGGCGCCCGGCCGACCAGCGGGCGGCCAGCCCGGCCGGGCAGGCCTCGCCGGCGACCACCAGGGACAGCCCGGCGGGCAGTCCCCCCTCCGGTACGGCCGCCAGCACGCTGGGCGGCAGGGTCACGTCCGTGACGCCGTACGCGGCGCAGGTCCGGGCCAGCGGCTCGCCCGGGAGCAGCTCCTCCTTCGGGAGCACGATCAGCGCGGCGCCGGACAGCAGCGCGTCGCACCGCTCCGCCACCGAGGCGTCGAAGCTCGGCGAGGCGAACTGCAGCAGCCGGCTGCGCCCGTCCAGCCCGAAGCCCTCGGTCTGGGCCGCGACCAGCGCGGGGATCCCGGTGTGGGTGACCACCACGCCCTTGGGCGTCCCCGTCGAGCCGGAGGTGTAGATGACGTACGCGGCGTGCGCCGGGGTCAGGGGTTCCGCGCGGTCGGCGTCCCCGGGCGCGGTGGCGGGGCGGGCGTCGAGCTCCCGGAGCACCTCCGGCCGGTCCAGGAGCAGGAGCGGGACGCCGGTGTCCGGGAGCACGCCGCTCAGCTCCCCGGTGGTGAGCAGCAGGACCGGGCCGGCGTCCCGGAGCAGGAGGGCGATCCGCTCCGGCGGGTAGTCCGGGTCGACGGGCAGATAGGCGGAGCCCGCCTTGACCACGGCCAGCATCGCGACCACCGACCGGGCCGAGCGGGGCAGGGCCACCGCCACCGGCCGGTCCGGACCCGCGCCCCGGTCGATCAGCAGCCGGGCCAGGCGGTTGGCCTCCGCCTCCAGCCGGGCGTACGTCAGCTCCCGCTCGGCGTCGACCACCGCGGTGCTGTCCGGGGTGCGGGCCACCTGGGCCTCGAACAGCTGCGGCAGGGTGGCCGACGGCAGGTCGCGGTCGGTGTCGTTCCACTCGGTCAGCAGCCGGTGCCGTTCGCCGGGGGTGAGCAGGTCCACGGCGCCGATCGGCACGTCCGGGGCGGCGCAGACCGCCAGCAGCAGACGGCGAAGCCGGTCGGCCAGGACCTCGACGGTGTCCGGGTCGAAGACGTCGGCGTTGTACTCGACCACGCCGTCGATCCCGGCCGGTGCGCCGGCGCCGGGGCCGGGGCCGGGGCCGCGTCGCCCGGTCAGCGCGAACACCAGGTCCATCCGGGCGGTGCCGGTGCTCACCGGCACGACCTCCTCGGCCAGGCCCGGCAGGCCGAGTTCGGCGTCGGGGAGGTTCTGCCAGGCGAGCATGACCTGGAAGAGCGGGTGGTGCGCGGTGGACCGGGCGGGCCGCAGCGCGTCCACCAGGAACTCGAACGGGACCTCCTGGTGGGCGAACCCGTCCAGGCTGCGTTCCCTCACCCGGGCGAGCAGCTCCCGGAAGGTGGGGCGGCCGGACGCGTCCACCCGCAGGACGAGGGTGTTGACGAAGAAGCCGACCAGGTCCTCGGTGGCGGCGTCGGTGCGGCCGGCGACGGTCGCCCCGATCGGGAGGTCGTCCCCGCCGCCCAGGCGGTGCAGCAGGGCGGCCAGGGCGGCGTGCACGACCATGAACTCGCTGGTGTCGTGGCGGCGCGCCAGGGCGGCGACGGCGTCGTGCAGTCCGGCGTCCCAGCGGAACGCGACCGTGCCGCCGTGGTGGCTCGCCTCGGCCGGGTGCGGCCGGTCGACGGGCAGCGCGATCCGCTCCGGCAGGCCGTCGAGCGCCCGCCGCCAGTGGTCGAGCTGCCGGGCCCGGACGCTGTCCGGATCCTCCGGGCCGCCGAGGAGCCGCCGCTGCCACAGCGTGTAGTCGGCGTACTGGACGGGCAGCGGTGTCCAGTGCGGCGGCCGGCCGGCCAGGCGGGCGGTGTAGGCGGTGGCCAGGTCGCGCCCGAGCAGGGCGACCGACCAGCCGTCCGCGGCGATGTGGTGCACCACCAGGACCAGCGTGTGCCGCTCCGGGCCGTGGACCAGCAGTTCGGCGTGGAGCGGCGCCTCGCGGGCCAGGTCGAAGCGGTACCGGGCGGCGGCGGCCACCGCCTCGTCCGCGCCGGGGCCGGGGACCTCGGTCACGGCCAGCCCGGGGCGTCCGGCCGCGGGGTCGAGGACGTGCTGGCGTGGCACGCCGCCCGTGTCGGGGAACGTGGTGCGCAGCGGCTCGTGTCGGTCGGTCAGGTCCGCCAGCGCCGCCCGCAGCGCGTCCACGTCCAGGGCGCCGGTCAGACGTACCGCCATCGGGATGTTGTAGGTGGCGGAGGGGCCCTGGACGCGGTCCAGGATCCAGAGCCGCTGCTGGGCGAAGGAGAGCGGCAGCTCGGCGGGCCGCGGCCCGGGCCGCAGCGCGGGGCGGGGTTCGGGGCGCGGCGCCGGGGCCGCGCCGTCGTGTCCGACGACCTCGGGGTCGGTGCCGTCGGCGTCGGCGGCGAGGCGGTGGGCCAGGCCGGCCACCGACGGCGTCTCGAACAGCGCGCGGACCTGGACCTCCACGCCCAGGGCGGCCCGGATCTGCGAGACCAGCCGGGTGGCGAGCAGGGAGTGGCCGCCCAGGTCGAAGAAGCTGTCGTGGACGCCGACCGCGGGCACCCCGAGCACCTTGGCGAAGAGCTCGCACAGCGCCTCCTCCCGCGCGTCGCGTGGCGCGACGAAGGCCGGGCCCAGGTCGCGGCGGTCTCCGTCCGGCGGGGGCAGGGCCCTGCGGTCGGTCTTGCCGTTCGGCGTCAGCGGCAGGGCGTCGAGGAGGACGAAGACGGACGGGACCATGTAGGCGGGCAGCCGCGCGGCCAGGGCGGACCGCAGGACGGGGGTGAGCCGGCGGGCCAGGCGGCGCCGGGCGCCGTTGACGTGGCGCGCCGGGTCCTGGTCCCCGGGCGGCGGCCCGGCCGCGGGCGGCAGCCCGACGGCGGGCTCGCCGTCGGCGCCGACGCGGCGGGCGACGAGGTCCAGCGCGCCGTCCGGGCCGTGCCCGGACCAGTCGAGGTCGATCCGGTACCCGGTCCGGTCGGCGAGGGACCACAGCTCCTCCGGGTCCACGGCCCCCTGGGCCGGGGGGACGGGGGAGGCCGGAGGGTCCGCCGGGTCGCCGGCGGGCGCGGCGCCGAGCCGCCCGAGGGCGTCGGCGAGCGCGCGCACGCGGGCGTTGGGCACCCCGCGGACGGCGAGCAGGGACGGCCGCTCCGACGCCAGCCGGTCCTGCAGCGACGCCACGGTGAGCCGCTCGGCCTCCCAGTCCAGCCACGCGAAGTCCGCCGGCGGGGCCGCCTCTGCCTGCGCCTGGGCCTCCGCCCGGGCCCGGGCCTCCGCCGGCGGGTCCGTCCGTGCGGTGGTGAGGACCACGTCGTAGCGGAAGCGGGTCAGCTCGTTGTCGCAGTCGGCCCGCTTGGGCAGCACGCGGACCTCCTCGACGGCGGGGAACCGCCCCGGCAGGGAGGTGAACAGCCGCGGGTCGATCACGAGTTCCTCGTCCTCGTCCACGTGGCGCCGCACCCGCGCGAGCAACCGGTCCGCGGGGAGCCCGGGTTCGGCACGGGACAGCTGGACCGAGAGGTGGAACGACTCCAGCAGCGGCAGGCTGCGGACGTCGCCGAGGAACACCGACCCGCCCGGTGCGAGGCGGGCCAGCGCGGCTTCGACCACCCGCAGCAGGTACCGCTCGTCGGGGAAGTACTGCACCACCGAGTTGAGCACGACCACGTCGAAGAGCCCGTCGGGCAGCCGGTCCAGCCGGTCGGCCGCGCAGCGGTGGAGTTCGACCCGGCCGAAGGGGTGACCGGGGGCGTCGACGGCCGTCCTCAGGCCCGCGAGCGCGACCTCGGAGATGTCGGTGCCCCAGTACCGTTCGCAGTGCGGCGCGACCCGTTGCAGGATCAGCCCGGTGCCGCACCCGATCTCCAGCACCGAGCGGGGACGCAGGCCGAGCACGCGCTCCGCGGTGCGGTCGGCCCACTCGCGCATCTCCCCGGCCGGGATCGGCTCGCCGGTGTAGCTGCTGTTCCACCCGCGCAGGTCCTCGACGGGGATCGGTGCCGGCGCGGGGGAGCCGGCGCCCGCGAGGCCGGCGGGGGAGCGCCCGGGGCCGTCGGCGCCGGTGGGCGGCCGGCTGCCGTCCTCCTCGTCGTAGGCGGTGTCCCAGATCCGGCGCCACTCGTCGACCTGGTCCGGCCACTCCTCCGCCGGGCCGGAGCCGTCGTCGACGGCGGGCACCACGTACGCCACCAACCGCTGGTCACCGGGGACGTCCTCGCGGACCGTCACCACCGCGACCCCGACCTCCGGCCGGCGGGCCAACTCGCTCTCGACCTCCCCGAGTTCGATCCGGAACCCGCGCAGCTTCACCTGGTGGTCCAGCCGGCCCAGGAACTCGATGCCGCCGTCACGCCGCCGGCGCACCAAGTCCCCGGTGCGGTACAGCCGCTCCTGCGGCCCGGCCCCGAACGGGTGCGGGACGAACCGTTCGGCGGTCAGCCCGGGCAGACCCAGGTAGTCCCGGGCCAGCCCGGCGCCGCCGATGTACAGCTCGCCGGGGACACCGGCCGGCACCGGACGGCCCCGGTCGTCGAGCACGTGCAGTTCGGTGTTGGCGATCGGCTCGCCGATCGAGATCGGGCCCTCGCCCACCTCGGCCACCGCCGACCAGATCGTCGTCTCGGTGGGGCCGTACATGTTCCACAGCGTCACGCCGGTGGCCAGCAGCCGCCGGGCCAGCTCGGCCGGCAGCGCCTCGCCCCCGGCCAGCACCCGCAGACCCGGTGCGCCCGGCCAGCCCGAGTCCAGCAGCATCCGCCAGGTGGACGGCGTCGCCTGCATCACGGTGGCCCCGGAGGCGGTCAGCAACCGGGACAGCCGCTCGCCGTCGGCGACCGCCTCGCGTTCGGCGACCACCACCCGCGCGCCCTCGGCCAGCGGCAGCAGCAGCTCCAGCAGCGAGATGTCGAAGGAGTGCGTGGTGACCGCGAGCAGCGTCTCGTCCGGCCCGATGCCCGGCCGTTCCGCCATCGAGTACAGGAAGTTGCCGAGCGCCCGGTGCGGGATCCGGACCCCCTTCGGCTGCCCGGTCGAGCCGGAGGTGTAGATCACGTAGGCGAGGTCCTGCTCGGCCACCGGCTCGTCGAGGCCGTGCTCGGGCTCGACGAGGAGCCCGTCGTGGAGCTCGTCCAGGCACAGCACCTCGGCGCCGGTCCCGGGCAGCCGCTCCGCGACCGCCCGCCGGGTGAGCAGCACCGGCAGCCCGGAGTCGGCCAGCACGAAGGCGATCCGGTCCGGCGGGAAGTCCGGGTCCAGCGGGACGAAGGCACCGCCGGCCTTCAGCACGGCCAGCATCGCCACCACCAGCTCGACCGAGCGCTCCGTGCAGATGCCGACCGGCACGTCCCGGCCGACACCGTGCCGCTTCAGCCGGTGGGCCAGCCGGTTGGAGCGCCGGTCCAGTTCGGCGTAGCTCAGCGCCTCCCGGCCGCAGCGGACGGCCTCGGCGGCCGGGGTGCGGGCGGCCCGGTCTTCGAAGCGACGGTGGGCGAACCCCGGGTCGGGCCACTCCCGGCGAGTGTCGTTCCACCGGTCGCGCAGCCGCCGCTCCTCCTCCGCCGCGAGCATCGGCACCTGCCCCACCGGGAGGTCCGGATCGGCGAGCAGGTTCTCGACCAGCAGCCGGAGGTGGCCGGACAGCTGGTCGACGGTGGCCGCGTCGAACAGGTCGCTGTTGTAGTCGAACCGCCCGCTCAGACCCTCCGGGCGGTCGAAGACCTGGAGCTCCAGGTCGAACCGGGCGGCGGTGCTGTCCACCTCCAGCGGTTCCAGGCGCAGCCCCGCGGCGTCGAAGGAGGGCATGGCGATGTTCTGGAAGACGAAGGAGACCTGGAAGACCGGGGAGCGGGACAGGTCCCGCTGCGGGTGCAGCTCCTCCACCAGCCGCTCGAACGGCAGCTCCTGGTGCGCGAAGGCGCCCAGGCACACCGGCCGTACCCGGCGCAGGAGTTCCCGGAACGTCGGGGCGCCCGACAGGTCCGTCCGCAGCGCCAGCGTGTTGGCGAAGTACCCGATCAGCCGCTCGACCTCGGGACGGCCCCGGTTGGCGACCGGCACCCCGACGACGACGTCCTCCTCGCGGGTGTAGCGGTGCAGCAGGACCTGGAAGGCCGCGAGGAGCGTCATGAAGGGCGTGACCCCCTCGCTCCGGCTGAACGACCGCACCCGGTCCATCAGGTGCGCGGGGAGGGCGAACGGCCGCGAACCGCCCCGGGTGCTCCGGACGGCGGGCCGGGGGCGGTCGGTGGGCAGCTCCAGGGCCGCGGGCGCCCCGGCGAGGGCCTGCTTCCAGTACTCCAGCTCGGCCGCCGCCCCCTCGCCGTCGAGCCGCCTGCGCTGCCACACCGCGTAGTCGGCGTACTGGACCGGCAGTTCGGGCAGCGCGGCCTCGGTGCCGGTGGCGTACGACCCGTAGAGGGTGACCAGCTCGTCGAGGAAGACCGAGGTGGACCAGAGGTCCCCGGCGATGTGGTGGATGGTGAGCAGCAGGACGTGCTCGTCCGGGGAGAGGCGCAGGAACCGCATCCGCAGCAGCGGGCCGGCCTCCAGGTCGAACGGGCGGGAGAACTCCTCCTGGGCCAGGGCGCGGATCCCGGCCTCCCCGTCCGGCCCGTGCAGGTGCTCGCAGGGCACGACGGTGAGCTCGGGCGCGGAGCCCTCGGTGACCACCTGCACGGGCTCGCCGTCCACCTCGCGGAAGGTGGTGCGCAGTGCCTCGTGGCGCCGGGCGATCTCCCGGACGGCGCGCTGCCAGAGGTCGAGGTCCAGCGGGCCGCGTACCCGGGTCGCGCCGGAGACGTTGTAGGCGGTGTCCCCGGGCGTCAACTGGTCGAGGAACCACATGCGTTGCTGCGGGAACGACGCGGGGAAGCGGTGCTGCCGCCGCCTCGCCGCCGGCGGCCGGGCGGTCTGCTGGGGAGTGGTCCGGTGCGGGGCGGTCTGCTGCGGCGGTGCGGCCTGCTGGGGGGCGGGCCGCTGCCCGGCCTTCCTCCGGCGCAGGTGCTCGGCCAGCAGGGCCCTCTTCTCGGCGGCCGAGAGGGTGGCGGGGTCGGGGGTGGTCATCGCGCGTCCGTCCTCGTGTGTCCGGTGGCCGGCCTGCTCTCGCTCGCTCATGCCCGGTCCTCCCGGGCCCCGAGGTCGTCCGGCTCCTCGGCGAGCAGTGCCCGGAGCTGCGCCTCGACCTCGTCGTCGGACAGGTCGTCCAGCCCGTCCAGCTCGTCGAGCTCGTCGAGCTCGTTCAGCCCGTCCAGCTCGTCGAGTGCGTCGAGGTCGCCGGGCCCGGTGAGGTCCGCCTCGTCGCGGCTCAGGATCTCGATCGCGTCCCCGTCGCGGCCGTTCCCCGCGCCCTCGCCGCCGGTCGCGGCCAGCAGCCCGACGGTGTGCGCGACGGTGGGGGTCTGGAAGAAGTCCCGCAGGTCGAGTTCGGTGCCGAACCGGCTCTGGATCCTGCTGTTGATCTGCACGGCCGCCAGCGAGTGGCCTCCCAGGGCGAAGAAGTCGTCGTCGACGCCGACCTCCTCGACGCCCAGGACCTCCCGCCAGACCGCCGCGACCGCCTCCTCCTGCTCGGTGGCCGGGGCCAGGAACGGGGTGGGGAGGTCGGGCCGCGGATGGGTGCCGCCCAGTGGCGCCAGCAGGTCGATCTCCCGCGCGAGGAGGGCGGGGGTGATCGACCGGGCCAGCCGGCGGAGCGCGCCGAAGTCCTTCGGCGTGACCACCAGGTGGGCCGGGAGTACGGGTTCCGCGAGGATCCGGGCGAAGGCCGCCCGGCCGTCCTCCTCGGCGAGGCCCTCGCCGAGCGCCCGCAGGGTCCCCGCTCCGGCGGGTGCCTCCCCGGGGCCGGCCGCCGAGGGGCCCGCCGTCGAGGCGTCGGCCGGCCCGGCCGTCGGTCCGGTGCCGGTGTCGGCGCCGGTCTCCGTCTCCGCCTCGGCCTCCGCGACGGTCTGCCGGAGCTGCTCCAGCAGGGCCTCGACGTCGTTGATCCGCTTGACCGTGAAGTCGGTCACCTGGACCAGCAACCGGCCGTCGGGGTCGAGGAGTTCGAGGTCGCAGGTGAGGGTCTCGCCGGACGACCCGTCGGGTTGCCGGATCTCCACGCCGACCAGCACGGTACCGGTCAGCGGGTGCAGGACCCGCAGGCTGCGGTAGGTGAGCGGGAGGTAGTACGGGTCCTGCGCGTGCAGCCGGAAGACCCCGCCCGCCATGTCGAGCAGGGCCGGGTGCAGCGGGTAGCCGTCCAGGTCGGCCAGGAAGGCGTCGTCCAGCCGGAGGGTGGCGAGCATCCGCCGGCCGCCGGTCCGGATGGTCTTCAGCACCTGCCAGCGCGGCCCGAACCAGAACCGGAGCGGTCCGCCGCCCTCCTCGAAGCGCTCCACCCCCAGCCGGCCCCGGATCTCCTCCTCGGTGGACAGGACCTCGGTGACCTCGCAGCGGGCCAGCACCTCGGCCAGGTCGCGCACGGTGTCCGGGCCGCGGTCGTGGAACGTCGCCCAGCCGACGGCGTGCTCCCGCCACCGCGCGCCGTCGCCGGTGCGGCTCCGGACCGTGAAGTGCGGCCGGCCGTCCCGCTCCTCGATCGTGGTGTAGATCGTCCTGGTCCGCCCGTCGGGCACGATCACCGGCGTCATGAACAGCACGTCGTGGAGTTCGATCTCCCGGTCGGCGGCCTGTTCGGCCAGTGCGGCGCGGACCAGTTCGAGGTAGGCCGTGCCCGGGACCAGGCCGTGGCCCATCAGCCGGTGGTCGGCGACGATCCAGTGGTCCGCGGTGTTCAGGTCCGTGGCGTAGGTCCGGGTGGTCCCCTCGGACCCGACCCGGCGGAGCAGCGGGTGTCCGGTGTCCTGCCCGGCCGGGTCGACCGTGCCCGGCCGGGAGAGGAGCCCGGCCGCCATGCCGACGCCCTCCCAGGTGCCCCAGGCGACGGAGGTCACCGGCCTGCCCTGCTGCCGCCTGCTCAGGGCGAAGGCGTCGAGGAAGGCGTTGGCCGCGGCGTAGTCGCTCTGGCCCGGTCCGCCCAGGACGGCGGTGACGGAGGAGCAGAGCAGGAAGAAGTCCAGCGGGTCGTCCTCGCAGAGCCGGTCCAGCAACAGGGTGCCGCGGGTCTTCGCCGCCAGCACCCGGTCCGCGTCCTCGCGCGTCTTCCGCGCGATCATCCCGCTGGACGGGGTTCCGGCCGCGTGCACGACGCCGTTCAACGCGCCGAACGCGGACCGCAGTTCGGCGATCCGGGCGGCGGTCTGCTCCGGGTCGGTCACGTCGGCCCGCAGCACGGCGACCCGGGCGCCGAGCTCCCGCAGCCGGGACAGCCGCCGGATCCGGACGCCGGTCGGGTCCTGCTCCCCGTGCGTCTCCAGCCACGCGGCCCAGTCCTCCTCGGCGGGGAAGTCCGACCGGCCGAGCAGCCCCAGCACGGGAGCCTCGACGCTGCGCGCGAGCTGCTCGGCGAGGGCCAGGCCCACTCCGCCGAGTCCGCCGGTGATCAGGTAGACGCCGCCGTCGCGCAGCGGGGCCGCGGCCGGCCGGCCGGCGGTGTCGTCGGAGCCGTCGAGACCCTCGGAGTCGTTGGTGTCGTCGGGGTCGTCGGAGCCGTCCGCCCCGAGCCGGAACGCATCGAAGTCGCGGACCCACCAGTGCCGTCCGCGCAGGGCCAGTTCGCGTTCCCCGGTGCCACGGACGAGCAGGTCGTGGACGGCGCGGACCGATCCGTCCGGCGGGGCGGCCGGGTCGGTGCCGGTGATGTCCAGCAGGCGGCACTCGACGTCCGGCAGCTCCTGCGGGACGACCGTGCAGGGGCCGGCCAGGGTGGCGTTCTCCGGCTGCAGCGGCTCGTCCCCGGTCACGCCGTGGACGCCGCGGCAGAGGACGTCGATGGTGATCGGCACCGACGGGCGGGCGTCCTCGATGCCCTGGGCCAGCGCGATCAGGCTGTCGAAGCCGACCCGTCGTGCCTCGTCGAGCCGTGCCTCGTCGAGCCGGGCCCCGTCGAGCGCGTCGGCCGGGCCGCCGCCCAGGCTGAACAGGTGCACGATCCGGAGTGCTGCCGCGCCCCGCACGTCCGGTGAGCGGAGGAGCTCGGCGAAGTGGTCACGGTCGGCCGGGTCCAGTGACCAGGACCGTTCGCCGCGGGAGCGGAGCCCGTCGTCGGCGCCGACCCGGACGACGGAGGCGCCCCCGTCCTCCAACCGCCGGGCCAGGGTGCGGCCGAGACCGAGGTCGTCGCCCAGCACCACCCAGAGCGGCTCCGGGCCGTCCCCGGGCCGCCGGCCGGTGCTGCGCGGTGCGAGGCGCCGCCAGCCGGGGGTGCGGAACCAGTCGCCGAGCGGCACGGCGGCGCCGTCCGCCGTGCCGTCCGCGGGGGTCGTGGTGGCGGTGGTGGCGACGGGATCGGGGTCCACCCAGTACCGCTGCCGCTGGAAGGCGTAGCCGGGCAGGCGCAGTACCCGGCGGCCCTCGGACGGCCGGACGGCCGCCCAGTCGACCGGGACGCCGGCGCTCCACAGCGAGCCCAGGGCCTCCAGCAGCCGTACCCGGTCGTCCGTCCGTTCGTGCGGGTGGCGCAGCGAGCCGGTCACGGTCCGGTCGTCGCGCCAGGCGCGGTGCTCGCGCACGAAGTTGCCGAGGGTGTGGCCCGGGCCCACCTCGACCAGGACCCGGGACGGGTCGGCCAGCAGCAGTCCGGCGGCCTCGGCGAAGCGCACGGGCTGCCGCAGGTGACGGCCCCAGTACTCCGGGCTGGTGGCCTGCTCGTCGGTGATCCAGGTGCCGGTCACGTTGGAGCAGAAGGGGATGCGCGGGGGGTTCAGCCGGACCTTGCGGACCTCCTCGACCAGCGGTCCGACGGCGCCGTCCATGGTGGCGGAGTGGAAGGCGTGCGAGGTGTGCAGCCGCCGGCAGGGGATGCCCGCGGCCCTGAGGCGGCGCTCCAGCCCGTCCACCGCGCCGGTCGGGCCGGAGACCACGCTCAGGGCGGTGGAGTTGACCGCGGCCAGGGCGAGGGCGGGACCGTCGCCGTCGTCGCCCAGCCAGGGCGCCAGCTCGTCCTCGGAGAGGAACACGGTGAGCATCGACCCGGCGGGCATCGCCTGGACCAGGCGGCCCCGTGCCGCCACCAGGCGGACGGCGTCCTCCACGGAGAAGACGCCCGCGAGGCAGGCCGCGACGTACTCGCCGACGCTGTGGCCGACCATGGCCTGCGGGCGGACGCCCCAGGCGGACCACTGGCGGGCGAGGGCGTACTCGACCAGGAACAGCGCCGGTTGGGCGAACTCGGTCCGGTTCAGCCGGGCTTCGGCCTCGGCCGCTCCTCCGGGCCGGGGGAAGAGCGAGTCGCGCAGGTCCGCGCCCAGCTCCGCGGCGAACAGCTCGGCGCAGCGGTCGAGTTCGGCGGTGAACACCGGCTCGTGCCGGTACAGGTCGCGGGCCATGTCGACGTACTGGGTGCCCTGGCCGGGGAACAGGAAGGCGACGGGAGCCTCGTCGGCCGTCCCGGCGGTCCCGGCGGCGGTGACGGCGCGCAGTGCGGCGACGGCCTCCGCCCGGTCCCGGCCCACCACGGCCCGGCGCCGACCGAACGCGCGCCGCCGGCGGGCCAGCGTGTGGGCGACGTCGTCCAGGGGTGTGCCGGGGTGTTCCTCCAGGTGGTCGGCGAGCCGGTGCGCGGCCTGCTCGACCGCCTCCGGGGTCCTCCCCGACAGCGGCAGCAGGACCGGACCGGCGGGGGCGCCGGACTCGCGGGAGGGCGTGCGGCGGTCCTCCGGGCCGGCCTCCGCGTCGGTGTCCGGGCTGGGCCGCTCGGCGGGGGCCTCCTCCAGGACCAGGTGCACGTTGGTGCCGCCGATGCCGAACGAGCTGACCCCGGCCCGGCGCGGCCGGGACCCGCGGGGCCACGGCCGCAGCCGGTCGTTGACGAAGAACGGGCCGGACTCCAGGTCGAGTTCGGGGTTGGGCTTGGTGAAGTGCAGCGACGGCGGAATGGCCTCCTGGCGGAGCGCCAGCACGGTCTTGATGAGCGCGGCGACCCCGGCGGCGGCGTCCAGGTGTCCGATGTTGCCCTTCACCGACCCGACCGCGCAGTAGCCGGTGGCCGCGGTGTCCTCCCGGAAGGCGCGGGTCAGCGCGGCGATCTCGATCGGGTCGCCGAGCGGGGTGCCCGTGCCGTGGGCCTCCACGTAGTCGACGGTGTCGGCGCCCACCCCGGCCATCGCGAGCGCCTCGGTGATCACCGAGGACTGTCCGTCGACCCCGGGCGCGGTGTAACCCGCCTTCAGTGAACCGTCGTTGTTGACCGCGGAGCCCAGGATGACGGCGTCCACGGTGTCGCCGTCGCGGCGGGCGTCGGCCAGCCGGCGCAGGACCACGACGCCGGTGCCGTTGCCGGGCACGGTGCCGCCCGCCGCGGCGTCGAAGGGGCGGCAGTGCCCGTCCGCCGAGAGGATGCCGCCGGGCTCGTACAGGTGGCCCTGGCGCAGCGGCGAGCCGACCGAGACGCCCCCGGCGAGTGCGAGGTCGCACTCGCCGCCCAGCAGGCTCTGGCAGGCCAGGTGGACCGCCGTGAGGGAGGTGGAGCAGGCGGTCTGCACGGTCAGTGCCGGGCCCGTCAGGCCGAGCTTGTACGCGACCCGGGTGGTGAGGAAGTCCTTGTCCCCGGCCAGCAGCGTCTGGTAGGGCCCCGCGGCCTCGAAGACCCGGCGGTTGGCCGTCACGTTGTACAGCAGGTAGCTGTTCATGCCGGCCCCGGCGAAGACCCCGATCCGCCCCTCGAAGTCCTCCGGGACGCAGCCGGCGGACTCCAGGGCCTCCCACGCGCACTCCAGGAACACCCGGTGCTGCGGGTCCATGATCTCGGCCTCGCGCGGGCTGTAGCCGAAGAAGGCGGCGTCGAAGCGGTCGGCGCCGTCCAGCGCGCCCTTGGCCCTGACGTAGCCGTCCTGGCTCAGCAGGGCGGGGCTCACCCCCTCGGCCAGGAGTTCGTCCTCCGAGAAGACGGTCACGGACTCCCGGCCCTGTTCCAGGTTCCTCCAGAACGTGTCGACGTCGGGGGCCCCGGGGAAGCGGCCGGCCATACCGACGATGGCTATCTGGTCGAGCTCTTCGGACATCTCCGACATCGGGTCACCTATCGCTCTCGGGAACGGGCGCGGCGTCCGGCCGCCTGTCGCCGCCGGGCGTCGGCCCGCCGGCGGTTCTCCGCGCGCTGGCGCGCATCGGGCCCGGGGGTCGCGGCCGGACCCTCCGGTCGGCTCAGGTACGCGGCCAGCGACGCGACCGTGGGGTGCTGGAACAGCTCGACCATCGAGACCCGGTGTCCGGCGTCCGAGGCGAGCAGCGACCGCAGCTCGGCCATCAGCAGCGAGTGCCCGCCGAGGTCGAAGAAGTTGTCGTGGGCGCCGACCCGCTCGACCCCCAGGACCGCGCACCACAGTCCGGCCAGGGTGTGCTCCAGGCCGGCCGCGGGCGCCGTGAAGCGGGCCCCCGGCTCCGGCCGGCCGCCGCTCGGCTCGGGCAGGGCCGCGCGGTCCACCTTGCCGTTGGGCGTGAGCGGGAGGGCGTCCAGCACCTCGAAGACGGCGGGCACCATGTACGCGGGCAGGTGGCGCCGCAGGTGGCCGGCCAGCTCCGCGGGGCCGGGCACCCCGGGGCCCCGCGCGGTGAGGTGGGCCACCAGCCGGAGGTCACCGCCCCGGTGCGGGCGGGCGGTCACCACCGCCTCGCGCACGGCGGGGTGCGCGGTCAGCACGGCCTCGATCTCGCCCGGCTCGATCCGGAAGCCGCGCAGCTTGACCTGGTGGTCCAGCCGGCCCAGGAACTCCAGCGCGCCGTCCTCGCGGAAGCGGGCGAGGTCCCCGGTCCGGTACAGCCGGGCTCCCGGGTCCGCGTCGAACGGGTCCCGGACGAACCGTTCGGCGGTCAGTCCGGGCCGGTTCAGGTAGCCGCGGGCCAGACCCCGCCCGCCGAGGTGGAGCTCCCCGGGCACCCCGACCGGCACCGGCCGCAGCGACCCGTCCAGCACGTACACCCGGGTGTTGGCGATCGGCCTGCCGATCGGCACCGGCCGGCGGCCGTCCTCGGGCGTGCAGGTCCAGTGGGTCACGTCGACGGCTGCCTCGGTCGGGCCGTACAGGTTGTACAACCGGGCCCGGCAGCGGGCCAGGAAGCGGTCCTGGAGGTCGCGCGGCAGCGCCTCGCCGCTGCAGACCACCCGGCGCAGGGTGGTGCACTCCTCCACCGGCTCCTGGAGGAAGACCTGGAGCATCGACGGCACGAAGTGCACCGTCGTCACCCGCTCCGCCCGGATCGTGCGGGCCAGGTAGCCGCCGTCGCGGTGACCCTCCGGGCGGGCGACCACGAGCGTGGCGCCCGTCGTCAGGGGCCAGAAGAACTCCCACACCGACACGTCGAAGGAGAACGGGGTCTTCTGCAGCACCCGGTCGGTGGCGTCCAGCCCGTAGGCGTCCTGCATCCACAGCAGCCGGTTGCGGATCCCGGCGTGCACGTTCATGACGCCCTTGGGGGTGCCGGTGGAGCCGGAGGTGTAGATCACGTAGGCCAGGTCCTCGCCGTCCACCGCGACCTGCGGGTCGTCGTCCGGCTCGCCGCCCGGTGCGGCCTCGAACTCCTCCACGCACAGCACCTCGGCCTCGGCGGCGGGCAGTCGCCCGAGCTCCTCGCGCCGGGTGAGCAGCACCGGGACCCGGGCGTCCCGGACCATGTGCTCCAGCCGGGCGGGCGGGAGGCCGGGGTCCAGCGGCAGGTAGGCGCCGCCCGCCTTGAGCACCGCCAGCAGCGCCACCACCAGCTCCGGCGACCGTTCCAGTCCGACGCCCACCACGACGTCCCGGCCGACCCCGAGCCGCAGCAGCCGGTGGGCGAGGCGGTTGGCCCGCCGGTTCAGTTCCCCGTAGGTCAGCCCGCGGCCCTCGAAGCGCACCGCCTCCGCCCCGGGGTGCCGTCGCGCCTGCTCCTCGAAGTCCTCGTGGATCCAGCCCCTCCCGGCGGGCCACTCCCGCGCGGTGGCGTTGAACTCCTCCAGGACCCTGCGGCGTTCGTCCCCCTCCAGCAGCTCCAGCCGGTCGACCGGGCGGTCCGGGTCCGCCACCACCTGTTCCGCCAGACGGCGGAAGTGGGCGGCGATCCGGGCCACGGTGGCCTCGTCGAAGAGGTCCCGGTCGTACTCGAACCAGCCGCTGAGCCCGCCGTCGCGGTCGAACGCCTGGAGTTCGAGGTCGAAGCGCGCGCCCTCGCTGCGGACCGGTAGGCGGTCCAGCTCCGCGCCGTTCAGGGTGAGCTGCGGCACCGCCTCCCGGCCGTAGGCGAAGCTCACCTGGTAGACCGGCGGCCGGCCGAGGTCGCGCGAGGTGTTCAGCTCCCCGACCACCAGCTCGAACGGCACCTCCTGGTGCTCGTAGGCGCCGAGGCAGGCCGTCCGGACCCGGTCGAGCACCTCGCCGAAGGACGGTTCCCCGCCCAGGTCGGTCCTGATCGCCAGGGTGTTGACGAAGTAGCCGATCAGCGGCTCCAGTTCGGGCCGGTCCCGGACGGCCATGGGCACGCCCACCACCACGTCCTGCTGCCGGCCGTACCGGGACAGCAGGACGGTGAAGACGGCCAGCAGCGCCATGTAGGTGGTCGCGCCGCTGCGGTGGGCGAGCCGGCCCAGCTCCCGCATCAGCGGTTCGGGGAGCTCGAAGGGCAGCGTGCCGCCGTTGAAGCCCTGGACCGCGGGGCGGGGCCGGTCCGTCGGCAGCTCCAGGACCGCCGGGGCCCCCGCCAGGCGCTCCCGCCAGTAGGCCAGCTGCTCCGCCCACCGTCCCTGGTCCCGCTGTTCCCGCTGCCAGACGGCGAAGTCCCCGTACTGGACCGGGAGGTCCGGCAGGGGCGAGGGCCGGCCCGCGGCGAACGCCTCGTACAGGGCTGCGAGTTCGGACAGCAGCACCCACACCGACCAGCGGTCCGAGACCAGGTGGTGCAGGGCCAGCACCAGCACCGACTCGTCGTCGGCGGTCCGCAGCAGCGTCATCCGCACCAGCGGCCCGGTCTCCAGGTCGAACGGCTCGCCGATCGCCGCGGCGGCGATCCGCTCGTCCAGCGCCGTCCCGGTGAGCCGGTCCTGCCGCAGGTCGATCTCGGGCAGCTCCACCGTGAGCCGGGGCCGGACCAGTTGGGCCGGCCGGCCGTCGAGCAGCCGGAAGGCCGTGCGCAGCGCCTCGTGGCGCCGGACCACCTCGTTCAGCGCGTCCCGCAGGACCTCGGCGTCCACCGCCCCGCGGACGCGGACCGCGCCCGGCACGACGTACGCCGGGTTGCCCGGCCGGACCTGTTCCAGGAACCACATGCCCTGCTGGAACACCGAGAGCGGGAAGGCGTCCTCGGTCGTTCCGTCCTCCGCGAGCCGGCGGTCCGCGAGCAGTTCCGCGAGCCGCGCCCGCTGGGCCGGGGAGAGTTCGGCCAGCCGCCGTTCGAGGTCAGTCATCGGCCCGCTCCGCCCGCTCCGGGGCGCCCGCCCCGCCCCCGGACGCCCGGGCTCCGGGCGCCTCGTCCCCGGACACCTGGTCCAGGAGGGCCAGCAGCTCCGCCGTCCGGTCCCCGGCCCGCGCCACCCGCCGGATCGTCGGCACCTCGCCGCCGCCCGCCGTCCCCTGCCCCGCCGGGCGGCCCGCCAGCTCGCCGGCCACCTGCTCGGCCAGGCCGCGGACGGTCGCGCCCTTGAGGAAGTCGGCCACGGTCACCTTGATCCCGAGTCGGCTCTGGACCTCGTTCCTGAGCTCCACCGCCATCAGCGAGTCCAGCCCGAGACCGGACAGCGGCGCGTCGGGATCGACGGTGGCCGCCCTCGAACCCAGGGCCGTCCGCACGCTCGACGACAGCCGCTCGACCAGCGTGCCGACGCGTTCCCCGGCGGGCACCCGCAGCAGTTCCTCGGCCGTGGGGAGCCCGCTCGCCGCGGACCGGCCCGGCGCGCCGGGGATCCGGTGCGGCGCGGGCTGCCGGGCCGGCCGTTCCTCGACGCGCCGTTCGTCGACGCGCCGTTCCTCGCCGGTCCGTGTCTCGCCGGTCCGTGTCTCGGTGCCCCGGCCGGGGCCCGGCCGCTGACCGCCGGGGCGATCCCCACCGTTGTCGCGGGCTCCGCCGGGGCGGGCCCGGCCGGCCCCGGCCGGAGCACCGCGGTCGGTCACCGGCGCCCCGCCGCCCGGTTCGTGCCAGCAGCGGGTGGCGGCGAAGGGATAGTGCGGCAACGGCGCCCGGGAGCGGGCGTAGTCACGGTCGAAGCCGGCCCAGTCGACCTCGGCGCCGTCGGCGTACAGCCGGCCGAGGCTGCCGAGGAGGACCTCCCAGTCGTCGTACGAGGGCCGCAGGCTGGGCAGCGTCCGCACGTCGTCGCCGGTCAGGACCTCGCGCACCAGGCCCAGCAGGGTCGGCGCCGGACCGATCTCCAGGAAGGTGCGGTACCCCAGGTCGTACAGGGCCCGGACCCCGTCGGCGAAGAGCACCGGCTGCCGGGCGTGACGGAGCCAGTAGCCGGTGTCCAGGGCTTCGTCCCACGGCCACAGCCGGCCGGTCAGGTTGGACAGCAGCGGGATCCGGGGCGCGCCGAAGGAGACCTCGTCCAGGGCCTTGCGCAGCGGTTCCAGGACCGGTTCGACCAGCGGGGAGTGCGACGAGGTGGAGATGCGCAGCCGCTTGACCTCCGCGCCGCGGGCGGTGAACGTCCCGCAGACCGCGTCGACCACCTCCCGCACGCCGGAGACCGTGGTGTTGGCCGGGCCGTTGACGGCGGCGACCGAGATCAGGGCGGCGTCGTACCGGGCGAGCTCCTCGGCGACCTCCTCGACCGGGGCGGAGACGGCCGCCATGGCGCCCGACCCGGCGAGCCGCTGGAGCAGCCGGCCGCGCTCGGCGACCAGCCGCAGGCCGTCCTCCAGGGACATCGCGCCCGCGAAGCAGGCGGCGGTGTACTCGCCGAGGCTGTGGCCGATGACGGCGGCCGGCTCCACCCCCCACGAGCGCCAGAGCTCCGCCAGGGCGTACTCCACGGCGAAGAGGCCGGGCTGGGCGTACTCCATGGTGTTGATCAGGTCGGACTCGGCGGGCGGCCCGGGCCGCTCGGGGTGGAGGACGGAGAGCAACGGCACCGGCAGGACGTCCCGCAGGATCTCGTCACAGCGGTCGAGGGTCCGCCGGAAGGACGGCTGGGTCTCGTACAACTGCCGTGCCATGCCGGCCCGTTGTGGGCCCTGGCCGGTGAAGAGGAAGACCGTGTCACCGGTCGCGGCGCCGGCGCCCCCGGCCGGGCCCGGCACCAGACCCTCCGCGGGGTCGTCCCGCACGAAGTCCGCGAGCCGGTCCGCGATCTCCCGGGGCGAGGCCCCGACGGCGGCGAGCCGGTGCGGGAAGTGCGAGCGCCCGGTGTTGGCGGAGAAGCACAGGTCGGCCGCAGCCTCCGGCTCCGCCGTCGCCAGCCGGTCCTGGTAGCGCCGGGCCAGCTTGAGCAGGGAGCTCCCGCTCTTCGCGGACAGGGCCAGCAGCGAGAGGGGGCGCCGCCGGTCAGGTCCGGGCGCCGGGCGCTCCGGGGCCTGTTCCAGGATCAGGTGCGCGTTGGTGCCGCTGAACCCGAAGCTGCTCACGCCCGCCAGCCGCGGCGTCCCCTCCCCGGTCGGCCACGGGGTGAGGCCGGTCGGCACGGCGAAGGTGGTCCCGTCGAAGGAGATGTGCGGGTTGAGCTCGTTGAAGTGCAGGTTGGGCGGGATCAGGCCGCGGTCGAGGCAGAGCGCGGCCTTGATCAGCCCGGCGATCCCGGCCGCCGCCTCCAGGTGGCCGAGGTTGGTCTTCACCGCGCCCAGGTAGAGCGGCGCGCCCTCCGTGCGGCCGTAGACCTCGGCCAGCGCCGCCACCTCGATCGGGTCGCCCAGCTTGGTGCCGGCGCCGTGCGTCTCGATGTAGCCGAGCCGCTGCGGATCGACCCCGCCGGCCGCCAGCGCGCGGCGGAACAGGTCGCGCTGCGCGGCTCCGTTGGGCGCGGTCAGGCCCGAGCTGCGTCCGTCCTGGTTGACCGCGGAGCCGCGGATCACCGCGAGCACCCGGTCCTCGTCCCGCAGCGCGTCCGACAGCCGCTTGAGCACCACCACGCCGCAGCCCTCGCTGCGGACGAAGCCGTTCGCGGCCGCGTCGAAGGTCTTGCAGCGGCCGTCGTCGGCCAGCATCTCGGGGAACTGCGAGAAGGAGATGGCCGCCTCGGGCGACAGCACCGCGTTCACCCCGCCGCTGATCGCCAGGTCGCACTCGCCGAGCCGCAGGTTCTGGCACGCCTGGTGCACGGCGACCAGCGACGACGAGCAGGCGGTGTCCACCGAGACGCTCGGCCCGCGCAGGTCCAGCAGGTAGGACAGGCGGCCGCTGGCGATGCTGTGCGCGATGCCCGTGCTGGCGTGGGCCGTGATGTCCTCCGGCTCCCGGAAGAGCAGGCCGGCGTAGTCGTTGCTGCAGATCCCCAGGAAGACCCCGGTCCGGCTGCCGGCCAGCGCGTGCGGGGCCTGCCCGGCGTCCTCCAGGGCCTCCCAGGCGACCTCCAGCACCAGCCGCTGCTGCGGGTCCATGGACACCGCCTCGCGCCGGGAGATGCCGAAGAACTCGTGGTCGAAGCGGTCGATGCGGTCCAGGAAGCCGCCCCAGCGGGTACTGGTCCGCCCAGGGCGGCGCGGCTCCGGGTCGTAGAACGCGTCCACGTCCCAGCGGTCGGCCGGCACCTCGCCGATCGCGTCGGTGCCGCCGCTCAGCAGCTCCCAGTACGCATCGGTGTCGGTCACCCCGCCGGGGAACCGGCAGCCCACGCCCACGACGGCGATCGGCTCGGACCGGGCCTGCTCGTAGGCGTCGATCCGGTGCTGCATCCGCTCCATCGTCAGATAGGCGCGTTTCATCGCCGTCATCGACGCGGACCCGCCGTCCCGCGTGGTCCCGTCCCGGTCGGTCTCGTCCCGTGTGGTCATCGTCCCTGCCCCCGCTCGATCGGATCGGCACTGGCGTCGAACTGCTCGGTCCTGGCGAGGAGGAGCGCTTCGAGCTCGCGCTCCGAGAGCTCGTCGAGATCGAGCGCCGGGTCCGGACCCGGACGGGGCCCCGTCGTGGCGGCCGGGGTGTTCCCGGGCTCCCGGACCGGTGGCGGTGCCGCCACGGCGGCCTCCAGCGCGATGCCCATCCGCTCGGCGAGGAAGGGCACCAGCGCGTCGAGCGTGGGGTACTGCCAGCCGAGCGTCGACGGCAGCGCGACCCCGAGCGAGAGCTCCAGCCGCGAGCGCAGCTCCAGGGTGCGCAGCGAGTCGAAGCCGAGGCCGGCCAGCGGCGCCGTGCCGTCGATCGCGGCGGCGTCCGGGGCGGCCCCCTGTTCCCCGAGCACCCGGGCGGCGACGTCCCGGCAGTGCCCGGCCAGCAGGGCCCGGCGGCGCCGGCCCGGCTCGACCGCCAGCAGCTGCCGGCGGATCGCGTCGGCGTCGTCCGGGGCCGGTGCGTCGCCGTTGGGCCGGACCCGGGCCACCACGGCCCGGCTGCCCAGCAGCCGGCCGAGGGCGGCGACGCCCTCGCGGTCGACACTCAGGGCGGGCAGTCCGAGGGCCCGGCGGTGTGCGGCCAGGGCGTCCAGGAAGGCGCCGACCGCGGCCTCCCGGCCGGGCGGGGCGGTGGGGGAGCACAGCACGAAGAAGTCCAGTTCCCTGGCGGCGGTGGCCAGATGGAGCTGCCACGCGCCGGCGGCCCGGGCCGCGGTGGAGCGCAGGAGCGCCTCGGCCGCCGGCACCGCGCCGTCGTGCGAGCCGTCCGCCGTGCCGTCCGCCGTGCCGTCCGCACCGCCGTCGTCCGTGCCGTCGTCCGTGCCGTCGTCCGGGGCGTCCCCGGTGTGGACGACACCGGCCAGCGGCGGCCCCGAGGCGTCCAGCCCGGCCAGGAGGTCGGCCACCTCCTCGGCGCGGGACAGGTCCACGACCGGCCGTGCGATCTCGACGCCCCGGGACCGCAGTTCGGCCAGCACCCCGGCCGCCCCCGCGGCACCGGCCGAGGCCCGGGCGTCCGGCTCGCCGTCCCCGCCGGGGGAGGGCGCCCCGACCAGCACGATGCGGCGGGCACCCCGGTCGGCGAGCTGCCGGGCGGCCTCCAGGGCCGCGGCCGACGCCCCACCGGTGACCAGGTACGACGCCTCCGCCCGGACGGTCCGGGCCGGGGGCACCGCGATCTCCGGTGCCTCGTCCGGCCGGAGCACCAGCTTCCCGGTGTGCCGGGCCCGGGCCATCCGGGCGAAGACCTCCCGGGCCTCGGAGAACGGGTGGACCGTGACCGGGAGCGGCTCGAACTGCCCGCTGTCGAAGCCCCGCACCACCTCGTCGAACAGCTCGGCGAGCAGCGCCGGCTGCTCGTGGAAGGTGTGCTCCAGGTCGACGGCGAACAGCGAGCGGTTCCGCTTGAGGAAGCCGAGGCCGACCGGACTGTCGTCGTGGATGTCGCGCTTGCCGAGCTCCACGAACCTCCCGCCCGGCGCCAGCAGGGCCAGGCTGCGCCGCAGTGCCTCGCCGGTCAGCGAGTTGAGCACCACGTCGACGCCGCGGCCGTCGGTGAACCCGGTGATCTCGTCGGCGAAGGCCAGTGACCGGGAGTCCATCACCCGCGCCACGCCCAGGTCGCGCAGGAACCGCCGCTTCTCCTCGGTCCCGGCCGTGGCGAGGACCTCGGCGCCGCACCGGCGGGCCACCGCCAGCGCGGCCAGGCCCACGCCCCCGGACGCCGAGTGGATCAGCACCTTCTCGCCCGCCCGCAGCCGGGCCAGGTGGCAGAGCCCGTACACGGCGGTCAGGAAGGCGACCGGGGTGGCTGCCGCCTGCTCGTCGTCGAGCGCCGCCGGTCGCGGCGCCACCAGGTGCGCCTCGGTGGTGGTGTACGCCGCGAGCGCGGACGGGACCACCGCCATCACCGGGTCGCCGACCCGCAAGCGGTCGACGCCCTCGCCCACCGCGCTGATCCGGCCGGCGCACTCGACACCCAGCGGGACCGTCCCGGTGGCGCCCGGGTAGGCGCCCATCGCCTTGAGGACGTCGCTGAAGTTGAGCCCGGCCGCCGTGACCTCGATCTCGACCTGGCCCGGCCCCGGCGCGGCCCGTTCCCACCGGGTCGGCGTCAGGCTCTCCAGGATGCCGGGCCGCACGGCCAGGATCCGGTGGTTGGGATCGCGCCGAGGGTCGAACGGCCGCCGCGGCCACGCCGCTTCGGTTCCGTCCGGGGTGACGTGCGGGACCGGGACGGGGGAGTGGCGGGCCGGGCCGCGCAGGGCGGTCCACGGCTCGTCACCGGGGCGGATCAGCAGGTCGAGCAGCCGGGCGGCGTCGTCCCGGGTCGGCTCCGGGTCGAGGTCGACGACGACGGGGCGGAGGCCGCCGAGCGCGGCGGCGGACGCCACGGCCGGTCCCGTCAGCAGCGCCCGGGCGGGCGCGGGAGCCGGGTCACCCTCGACCACCCGCTGGGCTCCCCGGGTCAGCAGCGCGACGCGCGGGCCGCCCGGCAGGCCGTCACGGGCGAACTCCTCGATCAGCCGCAGGGCCGGGAGGGCGACGCCCTCCTGTTCCTCCGACGGCGGGAACGTTCCGGGGCCGCCCGGGGGCGGGCCGCCGGCGGTGTCCAGGCCCCAGGCGTACACCAGCCCGGTCAAGGGCTCGTCCCCGGCGGCGCGCACCTCCTTCAGCAGCGCGGTGAGATCCTCCGGGCGCAGCGGGTCGATCTCGTGGTGGAGCGGGTCCACCAGGTGGTGGTGCGGCCCGGGGGTGACGGTCACGCAGCTGCCGCCGCGGGCGGTGATCTCGGCGCGCAGCGCCTCGCCGACCCCCGTGCCGTCGGCGAACAGCAGCCACCGGCCGGGCGGGCCGGCGGGCGGCGCGCCGGCGTCGTCGTCCCGCCGTGCCCACTCCAGGGTGACGAGGGGAGGGCCGGCCGGCCGCTCCCGCCCGGCCGCCGGGGCGGTCGCCGGGTCGGTGGCCGTCGCCCCTGCGGCGGCCCCGCCGACGGCGGACCCGGCGGGGACCGGCCCGGTGACCGGTAGGGGCCCGTCCGCCGGCTCGGGTGCGTGACGCCGCCGCTGCCAGGGGTAGTTCGGGAGGTCGACGACGGCCCGGGGCAGGGCCCGGGAGCCGTCGTCCGCGCCGTCCGCGTCGTCCCGGCCCGGGTCCCGCTCGGCGAGGACCACGCCGGGCGGCGACCCGCCCTCGGCGAGCCCGTGGAGCGCCCGCAGCGCGGACGCCCGGTCGGGTGCGGTGACCCGCGCCTGCCAGCGGTGCCGTGCACGACCGGCACCCACCGTGTACGCGAACGCCGGGTAGTGGCCGTCGTCCGGCAGCGCCGCGAGGCTCCGGTGGAACCCGGCCGCCAGGGCGCGCACCGCCTCCGGCGTCCGCGCCGAGACCACGAAGCCCCGGACCGGCACCGCCGCGACCGCAGCACCGGCCGGGCCGCCGCCCGCGTTCCCGCCTGCGCTCCCGGCCTTGCCCCCAGCCGTGTTCCCGGCCGTGTCCTCGGCCGCGCCGAGGACGACATGGGCGTTGGTCCCGCCCATCCCGAAGGCACTGACCGCGGCGTGGCGGCCACCGCGCTCCGGCCACGGCCGCAGCGCGGTCGGCAGGGTGATGCCGGTGCCGTCGAGGTCGATCAGCGGGTTCAGCGTGGCGAAGTGCACCAGCGGCGGCACCGCGCGCCGTTGCAGGCACAGCACCGCCTTGACCAGCGCGACGACCCCGGCGGCGGACTCCGGGTGGCCCAGGTTCGCCTTGACCGAACCGACCACCAGCTCGGCCCCGCCGTTGCGGCGGCCCAGCGCGGCGGCGATCGCCTCCATCTCGATGGTGTCCCCGAGCGGGGTGCCGGTGCCGTGCGCCTCCACCAGGCCGATGTCGGCGGGGGCGAGCCCGGCGTCCGCCAGCGCCGTCCCGATCAGCGCGGCCTCCGACAGCACGTTGGGAGCGGTGAAGCCCGTCGAACGGCCGGTCTGGTTCACCGCCGAACCGTGGATCACGGCGTGCACCCGGTCACCGTCGCGCCGCGCGTCCTCCAGCCGCTTCAGGACCAGCACGCCGCAGCCCTCGCCCCGGGTGAAGCCGTTCGCCCGGGCGTCGAAGGGGCTGCACCGCCCGTCCGGGGACAGCGTGCCCGCCAGCCGGTGCAGCCGGGTCGCGCGCGGCGAGAGCACCAGGTTCACCCCGCCGGCCAGCGCCACGTCACACTCCCGGCGGGCCAGCGCCTGCCGCGCCAGGTGGACCGAGACCAGGGACGAGGAGCAGGCGGTGTCCACCGTGACCGCCGGACCGGCCAGCCCCAGTGCGTACGCCAGCCGGCCCACCGTGAAGCAGTGGCCGTTGCCGGCGGCCCAGTGGGTGTCCGGCTCGCCCCGGTTCCAGTCCCAGTACTCCTGACCGGTGATGCCGACGAACAGCCCGGTCCGGGCGGCGTCCAGCCGGTCCGGGGGGAGCGCGGCGTTCTCCAGGGCCTCCCAGGCGACCTCCAGCAGCAGCCGCTGCTGCGGGTCGACCCCGCGGGCCTCCTCGGCGCTCATCCCGAAGAACTCCGCGTCGAAGTCCATGACCTCGTCCAGGAAACCGCCCACGTGGGGCAGCCGCTCCCACTCGGCGGCGAACGGCCCGCGCCGCCCTTCGGGCAGCGGACGCACCAGGTCGCGGCCCTCCGCCAGCGCGCTCCAGTACCCGTCCAGGTCGGCGATGCCGCCCGGGAGCCGCAGGCCGATCCCGACGACGGCCAGCGGGCCGGTGCCGTTCGCGGCGTCGAGCTGCGCCCGCAGCTTCCGGACGGTGTCGAGCGCCCTCGTCAGCGGCGTGGGCGCGGCCGCGGTGATCTCGCGCTGTGCCTCCACGGCCCTCAGCCCTCGCCGTCCGTGGCGGCGTCCTCGCCGGCCGCCGGGTCACCGAGCAGCCGCTCGACCAGCACCGTGGAGAGCGTCCGGGCGGTGCCGTACGTCCACAGCAGGGTCGGCGACAGCCGCAGCCCGAACGCCGCCTCCAGCCGGTTGCGCAGTTCGAGCCCCATCAGCGAATCCAGCCCGAGCGACTTGAACGGCGTGTCCCGGTCGATCGCCCCGGCGTCCAGCCGCAGCACCCGGCCGGCCAGTTCCTGCACCTTGGCCTCCAGGAGTTCCTGCCACCGGTCCTGCGGGACGGACCGCAGCTCGGCGAGGAACGCCGCACCGGCCGTCGTGGTGCTCCCGTGCCGGGCCAGCTCCCGCAGTGCGCCCCAGCTCTCCAGGGTCGCGGTGTCCGGGTACGCCTCCAGGTACTGCCGCAGGTCGATCGGCACGTACGCGACGACCTGCTCGTCCCCGCCGAGGAACCCCTCCAGGGCCCGCCACGCCTCCCCGGTGGTGAAGCCGGCCATCCCGCGTTCCGCCAGCCGGGCACCCCGGTTGTCCTCCCGGGCGGCCAGACCGACATCGGTGAACGGGCCCCACTGCACGCTCAGCGCGGGGAGTCCGCGCCGGCGCCGGGCCACCGCGAGCGCGTCCATGAAGGCGTTGCCCGCCGCGTAGGCCGCCTGCCCGGCGTTGCCGAACAGCGCCGCCGCCGACGAGAACAGCAGGAAGAAGTCCAGCGGGTCGCCCTCGGTGGCCGCGTCCAGGTTGAGCGCGCCGTCCACCTTGGGCGCCAGCACCCGCCGCAGCTGCTCCGGCGTCAGGTTCTGGACGGTGGCGTCGTCCAGCAGACCGGCCGCGTGCACCACCCCGCGGAGCGGCGGCAGCTGCGCCCGGACCCGGCGCACCGCCTCCGGGTCGGCGACGTCGGCCCGGAAGGTCTCCACCTCCACGCCGAGCGCCCGGACGGCCTCGATCCGCGCCACCGCCTCCGCCGACGGGGCCGAGCGCCCGACCAGCGCCAGCCGGCCCGCTCCGCGCTCCGCCAGGAACTCCGCCAGCGACAGGCCGAGGGCGCCGAGGCCACCGGTGAGCAGATAGGTGCCGTCTCCCCGGAAACGGCCGTCCCGCAGCGGTTCCGGAGCCACCGAGGTGACCGTGGCGGGGTCCGACAGCACGAACTTGCCGATGTGGTTGCCGCGTGACATCTCGCGCAGCGCCTCGGGGGCCTGCGCGAAGGTGTACCGCAGCAGCGGGACCGCCCCCAGCTCGCCCGCGCCGACCCGCTCCCACACCTCGGCGAACAGCCGGGTGAACAGCGCGGGACGGCGGGCGATCACACCGGCGAGGTCCAGCGAGGCCAGACCGATGCCCTTGCGGAACGCGCCGAGGCTCAGCGTGCGCCCGCCGTAGATGTCCTGCTTGCCCACCTCGACGAAGCGCCCGCCCTCCGCCAGGACCTCCAGGCCCAGCGGAATCGCCGCGCCGGTCAGCGAGTTGAGGACGACGTCCACGCCGCGTCCGTCGGTGGCCGCGCGCACCTCCTCCGCCCAGGAGAGGTCCCGGGAGTCGAAGACGTGCCGGATGCCGAGCTCCCGGAGCCGGCGGCGCTTCTCCTCGCTGCCCGCCGTCGCGACGACCTCGGCCCCGAGCAGCCGGGCCACCTCGATCGCCGCCAGACCCAGCCCCCCGGCCGCCGAGTGGATCAGCACCGTCTCGCCGGGGGCCAGCCCGGCGAGGTGCCGCAGCCCGTACCAGGCGGTGATGGTCACCGCCGGGATCGCCGCCGCGGTGGCGTCGTCCATCGACTCCGGCACAGGGTGGGCGTGATCGGCCCGCACCGTCTGGTGCGAGGCGAGCGACCCGCCGGCGGTGCACGCGACGACCCGGTCGCCGGGGGCGAAGCGCGACACCCCCTCGCCCGTCCGGGTGACCACGCCCACACCGTCCAGGCCGAGCAGCCGGGCGTCGGCCGTCGGGTCGGGGTAGGTGCCCATCACCTTCATCACGTCGATGAAGTTCAGCGCGGCCGCGCTGACCGCGATCTCGACCTCCCCGGGGCCGGGCGCGCGCCGCTCCAGCGGACGGAACGCCAGCCCGTCCCAGGTGCCCTGGTGAGAGGGCGCGAGCCGGAAGGGCTGCTGCTCCACGGAGCGCCAGGCCGGCCGCGCCGGGTCCTGCCCGGCGTCCTCCGGCGTACCCGCTCCCCGCACCAGCCGGCCGACCAGCCGCTCCCCACCGCGCAGCACCACCTGGTCCGCGCCCTCGGCCGCGAGCAGCTCCGCGGCGCAGTCCGCCGACCAGCCGCCGTCCGCGGACCCGACGTCGACGAGCACGGACCGCAGCTCGGGGTGCTCACGGCGGAGCACCCGGCCGAAGCCCCAGTAGAGGGCCGCCCCGGGGTCGCAGTCACCGGCCACCGCCGGCACGGGCTGCGCGTCGGCCGTGACCACGGCCAGCCGGGGGACCAGCGGGCGGGACGTGCAGGCCCGGACCAGCGCGGCCAGCGCCGCCAGGCCCTCGCGCCGGGCCCGCGGTCCGGCGTCGGCGCGCGGGGCCAGGAAGACCACCCCGCCCAACTCCTCGACCGAGCCCAGCTCCTGCGCCCACGCCTCGGTCCGCGCGGCCTCCTCGCCGGTGACCGTGCGGACCACGGCGCCGCCGCCCCGCGCACCCAGGGCCCCGACCAGCTCCCCGGCCGCCGGGTCACCGGGTGCGCCGGGTGCGCCGACCGTGCAGACCGCCCAGCGGCCGGTGAACCCGGCGGCCCCGCCGCCCTCCGCGCCCGCGCGGGCCTCCGGCCGGTACTCCAGCCGGTGCACCCGGTCGGCGTCCGCGACGGACGGGTCGGCCGTCGCCGCGAGGGTCTGCATCCGGAGCCCCTCCAGCGTCATCAGCGGCCGGCGGTCCGCGTCGAACAGGAACAGGTCGACCCTGCTCCGGTCGCGCCGCACCGCGTGCGACCACAGCGCGGTGACCGGCCCGGCCAGGTCCTGGTGCAGGTGGACGCGGTGCACCCCGACCGGGACGGCCGCCTCCTCACCCGGGTAGAGCGGGACGGAGGCCTGGAGCGCGCCGTCCCACAGCGCCGGATGGAGCCGGTGCGGGTGGCCGCCGGCCAGGCAGCCGTCCGGCAGCCGGACCTCCGCCAGGCTCTCCTCCGCACCACCGCGCAGCTCCACCACGCCCTGGAACGCCGGACCGTAGTTCAGCCCCCGAGCCGCGCAGTCCGCGTAGAACTCCGCGGCCGGCACGGCGGCCAGGCCCAGCAGCTGCCCGGGGAAGGCCGGCACGCCCGTGGCCGTGTCGTCCGCCAGCACCCGCGCCGAGGCGTGCCGCACCCAGCCGTGCGCGCCCGCCTCCAGCGAGGAGAGGGTGAAGCTGCCGCCGCCGGTGAGGTCGTCCCGCCAGCCCAGACCGACCGTCACCGGTTCCTCGGTGAGCGTCAGATCGCTGTGGAAGGAGACGTCCGCGAGCGTGCGGTGCGGGCCGCCGGTCCGCGCCAGCGCCGTCCGCAGCGCCAGCTCCAGCATCCCCGTGCCGGGCAGCACCACCGCGTCGTACACCCGGTGGTCGCGCACCCAGGGGATGTCCGCCGGGGCCAGCTCCAGCGTCCCGTTCCAGGCGCCCTGCTCGGCCATCGAGGGGATCAGCACCAGGTCGTCCCCGGCGCCGTGAGCCGTGCGCCGCCGGACCGTCTCCACCCAGTGGGAGGTGCGCTGCCACGGATACGGCGGCACCGGCGCCCAGGCGTCCCGCGGCAGCCCGTGGAACGGTTCGAGACCGCTGACGTAGGCCCGGGCCAGCGCCTCCCGGACCAGCTCCGACGAGCTCCGGTCGCGCCGCAGGGTCGACAGCACCTGCGGCGGGACCGGACGCTGCGCCGCCAGCTGTTCCAGGGACGGGGCGAGCACCGGGTGCGGGCTGATCTCCACGACGTGGGTGACACCGGTGTCGAAGAGGCGCTCCATCGCGTCGGCGAACATCACCGGCCGGCGCAGGTTGTCCATCCAGTACCGGGCGTCCAGCTCGGGGCCCTCCACCGAGGCCACCCGCACCGTCGACATCAGCTCGACGTCGCCCCGGCCCGGACGCACCGTCCGCAGGGCCGCCAGCAGGTCGTCCTCCAGCTCGTCCATCTGCGGGCTGTGCGAGGCGTAGTCCACGTTGACCAGGCGGCAGAACGTCCCCTCCGCCTCCAGCAACTCCTGGAGCGCCAGGACCAGTTCGGTGTCCCCGGAGAGCACGCAGCTGTTGGGCCCGTTGTTCACGGCGAGGGACACGCCCTCCTCGAACCCGGACAGCGCGGCCTTGGCGGCGTCGAGGTCGAGGTCCACCGCCAGCATCCGGCCCCGGCCCGAGGTGCGCCGGGCGATGGCGCTGCGGCGGGCCACCACCATCGCGCCGTCCTCGTACGACAGGATGCCCGCCGCCGTGGCCGCGGTCACCTCCCCCTGGCTGTGGCCGATCACCACGTCCGGGACCACGCCCGCCGCCCGCCACACCTCGCACAGGCCCAGCGAGACCGCCCACAGGGTCGGCTGCAGCATGTCGATCCGCGACAGCCACTCCTCGCCGGCCTCGCCCGACACGACCCGCGCCAGGTCCCAGTCGACGTACGGCTCCAGGGCCTCGGCGCAGCGGTGGATCACCGCGGCGAACACCGGGTCGGACGCCAGGAGTTCACGGCCCATGCCGTGCCACTGCGAGCCCTGCCCGGGGAAGACGAAGGCGGTGCGGCCCCGGTCCGCGGCGCGCCCGGTGAACACCTCGGGCCCGGGGGAGCCGGGGTCGGCGGCGAGCCGGTCCAGCTGCGCGACGGCCTCGGCGGCGTCCGCGGCGGTGAAGGCCGCCCGGACCGGGAGCTGGTCGCGCTGCCAGGCCAGCGTGCCGGCGAGCGCCGGGAGCGGGTGGGCGCCGGAGGCCAGCGCGTCCCGGAGGTCCCGGGCCCGCTGCGCCAGCGCCGGTTCCGAGTGTGCCGACAGCGGCAGCAGGACCGGTGCGCCCGGCCCGGGGGAGGAAGCGGAGGAGGCTGACGAGGGCGCGGGGTGCTCGGGGGCGGGCGCCCGGGTCAGCACCACGTGGGCGTTGGTGCCGCCCCACCCGAAGCTGCTCACCCCGATGAAGGCCTGGTCCCGGGCCGGCAGCGGCAGGGGCTCCCGGACGACCCGCAGGTTGAGTTCGTCGAACGCGATCTCGGGGTTGAGCTCGGCGGAGTGCAGGCTCGGCGGCACGACCCCGTGCCGGAGCGAGAGCAGGGCCTTGAACAGCCCCGGGATGCCGGCGGCGGCCTCCAGGTGGCCGATGTTGGTCTTCACCGACCCGATGGGCAGCGGGCCCGCGTCCGCGCTGCGGGCCTGCCCCAGGACCCGGCCGGCCGCACCGGCCTCGATGGGGTCGCCGAGTGCGGTGCCGGTGCCGTGCGCCTCCAGGTACGCCACCCGGTCGGCCGGGATGCCCCAGTGCCGGTAGGCGTCGCGGAGCAGCTGCTCCTGACCCCCCGGGCTCGGCGAGACGACGCTCTGCCCGCCCCCGTCGTTGTTGACGGCGGTGCCCGCGATGACACCGTGGATCCGGTCGCCGTCCGCCAGCGCGCGGGCGACGGTCTTCACGTACAGGGCGCCGACGCCCTCGCCGCGCACGAAGCCGTTCGCCCCGGCGCCGAAGGCCTTGCAGCGGCCGTCCGGCGAGAGCCCGCCGAAGTGGGTGAGGCCGATCGACGCGGTCGGATCGAGCATCAGGGCGACGCCGCCCACGATCGCGGCGTCGACCTCGCCGGCGCGGAGCGCCTGGGCGGCGAGGTGCGCCGCCACGAGCGCGGAGGAGCATCCGGTCTCGACGACCAGGCTGGGCCCGGTGAGCCCGAGGAAGTAGGAGACCCGGGCGGCGATCATGTCGAGCGCGTAGCCGGGGGCGGTGTGCTGGGTGACGCCGCTGCCGCTCTTCCGGCCGACGTGCTCGTAGTCGTGCCACCCCGCGCCCACGTAGACGCCGGTCCGGGTGCCGGCCAGCGTGCGGGCGGGTGTCCCGGCGTCCTCCAGGGCCCGCCACGCGGTCTCCAGCATCAGCCGCTGCTGGGGGTCGAGCATCTCGGCCTCCCGGGGGGAGATGCCGAAGAAGGTGGCGTCGAACCGGTCGACGTCGTCGAGGAATCCGCCGACGGCCTGGATCTCCCGCTGCGGGTCGAGTTGCGCGGTGGCGTCCCAGCGGGTGGCGGGGACGGGGCGGATGGCGTCGCCCTCTTCCAGCAGCAGGCGCCAGAAGCTCTCGACGTCCGGGGCTCCGGGGAACCGTCCTGCCATGCCGATGACGGCCAGGGCCTGGGTCGGGTCCTGGACCACGTGATCTGCGTGCATGTCCTCTTCCTCGGCATCCGTGGTGAGCCGGCTCGGTCGGGAGCCGGCTCCCCGGGCGGCAGGTGCGCGGGCGGGCAGGTGCGTGGGTGAGCGGGGTGCGTGGGCACGGAGGCGTCCGTCGGACGGGTGTCCGGGCGGGCACGTGTCGGCTCGCTCCGGGGGCGATGGGCCGGGGACGGGCCGGGGACGGTGAGGTCGCCCGGCCCGGGCGGGTGAGGCCCGGAGCGCGTGCGGCGGGTGAGGGTCGTCGCGTGCGGGGAGAGGCGGCCCGGTCGGGCCGGTCGTGCGGTGCCTGGGGGGCGGACGCCGGGGGGCCGGCGTACCCGTGCGGGGCGATGCGGACGGCGGTGAGGGGTCACGGGGCGGACGACGGACCGGCGTCGGCGCGGACGCACACCGCGACGGCCGTCGATCACCAGTGCGCATGGTGGTCCGGGCCGGTTGCGGCGGACAAGGCTTTGACCTGCTTTTACTGACACTTGTCACGTCCATGCGCCGGGAAGGTCGGGTCGGCGGGGGAGCCGGGATACGTTGAAGGGTCACCAGTGACACGCGTAGACCCGCAAAGGTCCAGCAGGCAGGCCCCGGATCCGCCAGTCCTGCTGAGGACATGTCCGCTCGCGGACGTCCGGATCCGTCGACGGGGTCGGCGGGCCGGCCACACACTGGGCGCGGACCGGATCGATCACCATGAGTTCCGTTCACGGGATCCCAGGGGGGACCTAGTGATGACCATCCGTGTGTTGATAGCCGACGAGCACCTGCTTCCCCTGGAGGCGATCGCCGAGGTGCTCGCGGCCGTGTCCGACTTCGAGGTCGTCGGCGCGGTGAGCAGGAGCTCGCTGATCGTCCCGATGGCGGTGCGCCGGCGGCCCGACGTGGCCGTGCTGGGGATGGGCACCGCGCAGGGCGGCTTCCGTCTGGTGCGGGAGCTGGGCAAGCGGCTGCCCGACTGCCGGGTCGTCATCATGACGGCACGGCCCACCAGGGCTCTGGTGGACCGTGCCGTGTCGGCGGGGGTCCTCGGGGTCATCCCGAAGCAGACGAGGATCCCCCGCCTGGTCGACGCCATCCGGGCCGCCGCCGCGGGCGGCCGGGCGACCGCGTCCGCGCAGCCGTCCCCCCGGGCGCCGGTCGCCGATCAGGTCCTGAGCAACCGCGAGCGCGAGATACTCCGGCTCACCGCGACGGGCGCCTCGGTGAAGGAGGTGGCCCGCGAGCTCTATCTGGCGACGGGAACGGTTCGCAACCTCACCTCGTGCGCGATGAGGAAGCTCGACGGGAGGAATCGGTTCGACGCCGCGCGGATCGCCTTCGAACGGGGACTGCTCTGAGGGCGTTCGCCTCCGGAACGTCCGTCTCCGGAACGCCCCTCCCGGGGCCGGACTTTTCCGGAACGGCTTTTTCCGGAAGGGGGATTTCCGGAAGGGAACTTTCCGGAACGGGAGTTTCCGCCGAATGGCGACTGCCGCGGCCGGAAGCGGGGAGGCACCCGGATTTCACGGCGCCATTGCTTCCTGTTCGAGAAGTCCGAGTCGGGTGGCCCGCACCATGCCCGTGAGTCTGTTGTCGGTCTCCAGAACGCGGAGGATGTCGGCGACGAAACGCCGCACCGTCCGGTCGGAGTACCCGAGATGACGGGCGATGGACTTGTCGGTGGCCCCGGCGGCCATCATGCGCAGCACCAGCCTGTGGGTGTCGGTGAGGACCGGCGCCGAACCGGTGGTCCTGCGCCGGCGGGTGTACGGTGCGGCGGTGGACCAGCTGTGCTCGAAGACCCGGGTGAAGATCTGGGCCAGCAGGCCGCCGTTGATCACCACGTTCCGGCGCAGCCCTTCGAGGTGCGACTGGGTGGCGACCTTCTCCCGGTCGAGGATGACCAGGCGCAGCGGCAGCGACTCGGCGGTCCTGATCTCGGCGCCGGACTCCTGGAGTGCACTCACGTACGCGGTGGCGGCCGGGCTGTCGAGGGCCGAGGACGGCGCGATGAGCCGGTAGCGGACTCCCCGTCTGAGCAGTTCGACGTCCTCGCGGAGGCAGAGTTCCAGGGACTCCTGTTCGGTCAGCGTCGGCAGCATCAGCGACACCTCGTACCTGCTGGACGCGTGCAGGTCCCCCAGTCTTCGGCGCAGTTGGTCCCTGGACGCGATGACCTCGACCGCCAGGCCCTCCCGCTCGGACGCCGGCATGGTCAGGAACCCGTTCGTCAGGTCGGCGATCAGGTCGTTGGTGCGGGTGAGCTCGGTGATGCGTTCCTGCTGATCGGCGAACAGGCGTCTCAGGACGCTCTGCGGGGTGGCGACCGGGGTGGTCGAGTCCCGGTCGAGGAGGCCGTTCCCGGTCAGCCACTCCACGGCTTCGTGGACCTGGTCGAGTTCGAGGCCGAGGTTATCGGCAATTTCTTCGTGGCATATGCCGCCGTTCTCGGTGCGGAGAAGTGAGTGGTAGACGCGGTACGCGAAGCGAGCGCCGATCTCGGTTGCCGCGGTCATCGCCGTGTACTCCAGCCGTAGATACGGATCATGAGCGGGGACGCGTGGTTGAGCACGAAAGAAATCCGGAGCGCCTGGCCCCGGCTGGCGACATTACTTGAACCACTTGACCGCCGGTCAAGGGGGCGCGGACGCGGTACCGGTCGTGCGACGGGCGACAGAAAGGCCGCCCGTCGGGAGGGGCCCCAGGTCAGTGGCGGCCCGCGGGGGACGGTGCCGGAATCAACAGGGTGTTGTTCGTGCGCCGCCGGAAACCGCGAGGGGTCGCGGTGGCCGGATCCTTCGACGGGCCCCGTGCGGTCGGTCCCCGCCGGGGATGCCCGGCGGGCCCGTCGGGGCCCTGGGTCGACGGCTGGTGCGGCCGGCCGCCCGAACCCCGCGAGGTCGGGGCCGCGATGCCGCCCCTCGTTCCTGCCGCTGCCGCTCGTGCACCGTGTCCGGACCCACCCTCGCCTGCGGACGACCCTCATGGTGGGACGCCTCCGGCGAACGGTCCGGCCGCCTCGCGGGCGGGCGTCGGGGTGGCCTGGTCCGTCGGGCCGAATCGATCCGTCGTCTACGAACTCTCGTGCCGGATGCGGATCTTTTCGGGGCGCGCCCGCCGAAGCCCTCCGAATGGTCCACCGTGGAATTTCGGCCGGCCGGTGCGAATGTCCCGGTGCCTCGCGGCGGCCCCTTCCTCGCCCGGTTTCCCCGCCGTGCTCCACGCGGATCCACGAGCGCGTCATCGACGTCGTCCGTGTCCCGGCGCCGCACCGGTTCCCGCCTCACGGCACCCGGACCGGGCCGGATCCGGGGGCTGTCGGCCGGCACGGCCTGCGCCTGTTCCGGGAGGCCCGACCGGACGATCCGTCGCGGCCGTGAGCCCGTGCGACGGAATTCGTGCACCGGGCGGACCCGGATGCGCCCTTGTCGGAGTAACCTGGAAGGTGCCGGAGAACTTACCGGAAGGACGCAATCGCGAGGAGGATCATGTGCAGACTAGTGGAGCAGGAGCCCTGATTCTGCGACTCGTGATCGCGAAATCCCAGCCCAGCCGTTCGGCCGGGAGATGACGGGATTACCGAGATGTCGGGGGGCGCAGGTGACAAATCCTGTTGTTCAGCGTAAATGCAGGGTGTGGGCCGTTTTCGCAGAGATGCGAAGGCGGCCTTTTTGTCGTCCGTCCTCCGGTGGGCGCAGCGGGACCCAGCAGGGGGAGCCGGGAGAACGTCGCCTGCTCCGAGGGGCCCCCACCGAGGTCGAGGCCGTCGGCCGACTCCGGGGACACGGCAACGCCGGCATCGCGCTGTTCGGCGGCGCGGGTGTCCGGTCCGGGCCGGCGCTGGCGGTCACCGGTCGCGGTGGGCCTCGGAGGGCTCACCGACCGCGGTGCGCACCCAGTCGTGAGCACGGCCGGGGTCGAGGGTGGCGAGAAACTCCGTGAGAGATCCGTCCCAGCAGTCCTTCGCGCGTTCTGCGGCCGCCGCGGCGATCAGGCCCCGCGTCTCCGCGTCCTTGCAGCGCACCAGCGCGATGGCGGCGCGGGGACCGGCCTCCACGAGGATGCTGTGGATCCTCTGCGCGTCGGATCCGACGTGCCTCTGGCGCACTCCGGCCGCGTGGGCCCCGACCTTCGCCCCTTTCAGGGTGGAGACCAGACCCATGAACCCGACCGTCCAGGCGAGGGCGACGCGGAACAGCGCGTCCGTGAGGCCGCCGGCCGTCAGCACGCGGGACTGGTTCAGCCTCAGCGAGCCGTCGGCGTTCCCCCGGATGACCACCGCCGTCGTGCCCACCCCTGCGGCCTTCTTGCGGAAGCCCCGCCCGAGCGAGGCCAGCATGCGTTCGGCGTGCTGGTGGGTGTCGAAGCTGGCGACGACCACCGAGTCCTGCCCGGATGGCGCGACCGAGGCGGTCTCCGACGTCATGGGGTGCCCTTCGAAGCCGGGTGACCGAGATCAGGACCGACCGGCAGCACAGCCGGACCAGCTCGTGGGTGTGCTGTCCCATTTTAGCCGTGCAGGGGCCCGCTACTCCGTCGGCCGGTCTCCCGCCCTCAGCTCGGTGGCGATCTGACGCCGGCCGGACACGAACGCCTCCAGGACCACCCCCGCACAGATCAGCAGGGCCAGGCCCGCGGTGGGCAGCAGCACCGGCATCAGGAGCGGGGTGAGCGAGCCGCGGGCCTCGGAGCCGACCAGCAGCGACAGGTCGAACGCCGGGCCGAGGAGTCCGACCGCCGCCGCCGCGACCACCCCGCCGCAGACCGCCGCCGCCAGGGTCTGCGGGATCGTCTCGGTGATGATCAGTGCCAGCCCCTGGCGGGGGCGCAGGCCCATGGTGCGCAGCCGGGCGAGCAGCCCGGCACGGTCGGGGGACGCCCGCAGCAGCGTCATCAGGACGGCGAGCAGCGCGAATCCGGCCCCGGCGGCGACCGCGGACCGGAACAGCCGCGCGGCGGAGCGCTGGAGCGGGTCGGCGGCGAGTTCGGCGTCCACCTCGCCGCTGGTGCGCACCGTGTACCCGGCGGGCACCTTGTCCGGGTCCTCGCTGACGGCCCGGGCCTCCTCGCGCAGGAGTCCGGCCACGCCGGTCACCTCGGTGAGGCCGCGCTCCATGACCAGGGACCTGAGCCGGCCCGGGTCGATGTCGCCGGCGGCGAGCCAGCTGGTGGCCCCCGCGAGCGCGGGAACCCGTGCGACGGAGGGTCCCGCGGGCACGACGACGAACGCGCGGACGGCGTCCGGGATCGCGGGAGTGGCGTCGACGCGACCCGCGACGCCGGTGAGCAGTTCGCCGCCGGGGACGCGCAACCGCTGCGGGCCGTCGGACAGTTCACCGGCGAGGCCCGTGCTGATCAGCGCGGGCACCGGGGTGTCGGGGCCGCCGTGCGGGCCGGCCAGCACGGCGGGGTCGAAGGTGCCGGCGCCGGTCGTCCGGGCGATCTCGGCGTACGCGGTTGGCTCGGCCACCACCAGGGTGACCTGGAGGGCGGTCCGGCCGGAGCGCAGGACGTAGGTCTGCCCCTCGACCCGGACCGCGGTCGAGGCCCGCACGCCCGGCATGGCCGAGGCGGCCGAGGTGAACGCCGCCGGGAGGGTGGCGTCGAGCGGGACGGACACCGCGGCATCACCGCCCACGGCCGTCCGGGCCGCCTGCAGCCGGACGCCGTCGAGGGTGGCGAGCACGGTGGTTCCGAAACCGGCGGTGCTGACGGCCAGCAGCAGGGCGAGGGGTGCCAGCACCGCCGGCCGGTGGCGGCCCGAGGCGTCGCGGGTGGCCCGGGCGAGGCCGAGGAAGCCGGTCAGGCCGCGGCCGTGCCGGGCGAGCAGGGCCAGCCGGCCGGCCACGAGCGGTTGGACGCGGGCCAGCAGCAGGCCGCCGGTGAGCGCGAGCAGCAGGGGCGCGGTCACCAACAGCGGGTCGGTGCCGGTACCGGGGGCGAGGCCGCGCCGGCGGACCTCGACCACGGCCGCGACGGTGACGGCCAGGACGGCGAGTTCGCCGACGATCCGCCGCCGGCCGTTCCCACCGGCGGCGGTGCGGGCCCGGCCCAGGGGGAGGACGGCCCGGACCGGGAAGGCCAGGACCGCGAGCAGGGTGGCGGTCACGGCCGCGAGTACGGCCGCGCCCCACCGGGGGGTGGGCAGCAGCGTCATCGCGAGTGCGGTGGCGACGGCGGCGGCGGGCAGGACGGTCACCGCGCCCTCGCCCAGCAGCCGCAGCAGGATGCCCGGGCGTGAAGCGCCGCGGGCCCGGAGCAGCCGGACCTCGGTGGCGCGCCGGTCGGCGGCGAGGGCGGCGGCCAGGCAGAGCACCACGGTGGCGACGCCCGCGACGCCGGCCGGGCCGATCGCCGCGAGCGGGGCGGCGGCCTCGTACCGGGTGGTGGCGCCGGCGAGGACCTCGGTCAGGAAGGTGCTGAACTGGAGCTCGGGCCGGTCGGTCACCTCGGCGACCTTGAGGGAGCCGGGCCCGGACAGGTACGAGGCGAGCGCGGAGCGCGTCTCGGCGAGCCGGTCCGCGCGCAGGGCGTGGGGGTCGATGGGCAGGCGCCAGAAGTTCTCCCCGCCCTCGCCCCAGGCGGCCAGCGCGGACAGGTTCTCGCCACCGGTGAACCCGCTGGTCACCCACCGGATGCTGCCGTCCTCCCGGATCTTCAGGCAGGCGCGTTCCGGGCAGGTGAGGACCTCCCAGAAACGGTCGTCGGGGTCGTCGGCGCGGTAGAGCCCGACGATCCGGGCGCGGGCCGGGCCGCCGTTGTCGACGAGGTCGCCGATCCCGGCGTGGACGGTCTCGGCGGCGGCCCGGCTGAGGACGACGGGCAGGGGCTCGCCCGGTGCCGAGGGGCCGGGCCAGACGCCCTCGGTCAGGGTCGCGTGCTCGGCCAGGCCGTGCAGGTAGAGCACGGAGAGCACGGGGGCGTCGCCGTGCGGGCGGTCGTACCCCTCGTTCAGCATCGGCCGGTCGATCCGGGCGCGGGTGCCGTAGTTCTCGCCGTCCCGGGTGAGCGGGAGGTTCGGGGTGATCTGTTCGACCAACCGGTCGCGCAGGGCGTCGAGTCGGGCGCCGTCCTCGCCGGGCCGCGGAGCGACGCCGGCCTGCAGGGTGGTCCCGTTGACGCCGCGGTCCAGGACGAACTGCCGCAGCGCGCCGTCCGCGCCCCGGTCGGCGGCGCGCGGGAGGGCCACCGCGAGGAAGACGGTGAGGAGCGTGAGCACGGCCGTGAGCAGGGAGGCGACGGGGGCCGAGCGCAGCCGGGTGCGGACCCAGGGCGCGGGCCGGTGGGCGTCGGTCGGGACGGGCGCGGTGGCGCCGGCCTTGGTGGTCACATCTCCTCCACGGGGCGCCGCCGGGCGGCCACGTTGCGACGGCGGCGGCCCCGTCCGGCAGGGGCGCACGGCACAGCGGTCACCGGATAGCGGACGATCTTTTCAGACGCGGTCCGGGAACGGAAGGCGTGTGCGTGAAGGGGTAGGCAGGTCTGAATTCCCCGCACGGGCGCGGCTGCACCTTCGGGCATCGGGCATCGGGCGTCCGGTACGTCGCGCGAGGACGCCGGACGCCGGACGCCGGTCGCCTCACGCCGGGCCCGGGCGGCGGCCTCGGCGCCTGGCCCTGGTCCGCGTCCGACCCCACCGCGCACCCCCGTGCGGTGCCTCCGGTGCGTCCCCGCTCCTGCCCACGGCCCCGCGGGCAGCCACTACCGCCCCGCGCGCGGATCCGGGATGATCGGCGAAGGCGAACCGACGGGGGGCGGCGGCGCACATGGCACGGCGACGGCACACGGGCGGGCGTCCCGGCGCAGCGGACCTCGACGGCCCCAGGCCCTGGGCCCGACCGGCGGAGACCGGCGCGGAATCGGTGACGCCGGAGGAGCGGGCCGGGACCGACACCCAGCGACACACCGGCACCGAGCGGCGCGCCGCGGACGGGGCCGACGCCCCCGACGCGGGGATCCTGTACCCCGTCGTCGGTGTGATCGTCACCGACCCGGAGGGACGGATCCTGCTCGTCCGCCGCTCCCCGGACGAGATCCCGGCCGGGATCTGGGAGATCCCCGGCGGCAGCGTCGACGAGGGCGAGGACGTCGAGGACGGCGCCCGGCGCGAGCTCGCCGAGGAGACGGGCATCGCCGGTGCCGAGTTCACGGGATACGCCGGGGCCGTCGACTTCACGACCGTCCACGGCCTCCGTGCGCGCCGGCACGTCTTCACCGCCCGGGTCCCCGCCGGGCAGCCGGTCGCCCTCAGCGACGAGCACGACCGCTTCACCTGGGCGGCACCGGGCGACGAACGGGTCGCCGCGCTCCGCACCCCGCGCCCCTGACTGGCGGCGGCGCACCCGTCCGCGCCGCCGGGCGTCAGGAAGGCGTCAAGGACGGGCCGGTGGGCGTAGACCGTGCGTCAAGGGGGCGGCGCCCGGCCCGCGGCGGGTCTCCACTGGAACTGCGGGCGCCCGACCGGTGCCCGCGACCCCACCGGAAGGACGCCCCCCATGAGTGAGATCCAGGCCGTCGCCACCGCCGTCACCGTCGCGAGGCCGCCGTACGGGACCGGCCGGAACGTCCCGGCGCGCCGTGCCGACCGGGCTCCGGTCCGTGAGATCCGCCCGGTCCGGGGCGAGGGCGAGGGCGCGGGCGAGGGCGAGGGCGAGGGCGAGGGCGCGGGGCCGACGTCGGGTCCGGGCGCGGACGAGGCCGTGGACGCCGACCGGCGGCCGCGCGGGCGTGCGGCGCACTGCCGGATCGCCATGTGGTACGTCGACTGACGCCGTCCGCAGCCCCCCGCGAGGCCCGCCCCGCCGCACCCCGAGACCCTGACAGCAGGAGCCGCACGCCATGACGAAGCAGGTCACCGCCCCGTTCACCGCCCCTGCCACCGCCCCGTTCGCGGTCCCGCTCGCGGCCCTCCCCGCGCCCGGCGCCGCTCCGGCCGCCGCTTCCGTCCGACCCTCCGGCCCCTCGGCGGTCGGCCGGACGGGAGCGGCCGAAGCGGTCGGCACCGGACCCTGGCCGGCCTCGGCGCGCCCGGGACGCGGCGGGGACCTGACGGTCGGGGGCGTGTCCCTGGCCGAGGCCGCCGACCGCTTCGGCACCCCCCTCTACGTCCTGGACGAGGCCGAGGTGCGTGCCCGTGCCCGCGCCTTCCGGCAGGCCCTGCCGCAGGCCGACGTGCTCTACGCGGCCAAGGCCTTCCTGTGCAGCGCGATGGCCGACTGGGTCTCCGAGGAGGGGCTCGGGCTGGACGTCTGCTCGGCCGGTGAGCTCCGGCTGGCGGTCGCGGCGGGCTTCCCGGCCCGGCGGATCGTGCTGCACGGCAACGCCAAGACCCCGGAGGAGCTGAGGCTCGCCCGCCGCCTCCGGGTCGGCCGGATCGTCATCGACGGGCCGTCGGAGATCTCCCGGCTGGCGGCCCTGGTGGCGGCGGACACCCCGCAGCGGGTGCTGGTCCGCGTGGTCCCCGGGATCGCCGCCGGTCATCACGAGGCCGTGCGCACGGGCGTCGGCGGCCAGAAGTTCGGCTTCCCGATCGACGGCGGCGACGCGGCGGACGCCGTCGCCCGGGTGCTGGCCCAGCCCGGCCTCGACCTCGCCGGCCTCCACTGCCACCTGGGTTCCCAGATCACCGAGGTCGAGCCCTACCTCGCCGCCGTGGACACCGTCGTGCGGTTCCTGGCCGGGGTACGGGCCCGCCACGGCGTCGAACTGCCCGAGCTGGACCTCGGCGGCGGCCACGGCATCCGGTACCTGCCGGGGGACGACGAGCTCGACCCCGCGGACTTCGCCGACCGGGTGACCGCCCGGCTGGCCGCCCGCTGCGCCGAGTCCGGCCTCGCCGTGCCGCGTCTGGTGGTCGAGCCGGGCCGCGCGATCGTCGGGCCGGCCGGGGTGGCGGTCTACCGCGTGCTGTCGGTGAAGCACACCGCCGACGGCCGGGTCTTCGCCGCCGTCGACGGCGGCATGAGCGACAACCCGCGGCCCTCGCTCTACGGCTCGCGCTACACCGTCCGGCTGGTGGGCCGGTCCTCCGACGCCCCGCCGGCCCGGGCCGACGTGGTCGGTCGGCACTGCGAGGCGGGCGACGTCCTGGTCCGGGACGCCCGGCTGCCCGCCGACCTGCGCGCCGGTGACCTGCTGGCCGTCCCGGCGGCCGGCGCGTACCAGCTCTCGATGGCCTCCGGCTACAACCTGGTCGGCCGCCCGGCCGTCGCCGCGGTCCGTGACGGCCGGGCCCGCCTGCTGATCCGCCGGGAGACGGTCGAGGACTTCCGGGCCCGTGAGGTCGGCCGCTGACCTGCGGGCCGCGTGCCTCCGCCGCCGTCCCGGGACCCCCCGTCTCCCGGGCGGGAGCGGCCCGCTGCCGTCGCCTCCTGGGCCGGTCCGGTCGGGCGACATCGGATTCGTCTGATTACCAGCCCGATCAGCGGGCAGGCGCTCCGACGGTACGGAACTGCTGTGCCGCTCGATTCGGAAGGAGACTGTTGTGAGCACCGTGAAGGAGTCCATCGACGTGGACGTCCCGCTGCACAACGCCTACAACCAGTGGACGCAGTTCGAGGAGTTCCCGCGCTTCATGGACGGAGTCGAGGAGGTCCGCCAGACGGACGACCGGCACTGCCACTGGACGACGAAGGTCGCAGGCGCCCGCCGCGAGTTCGACACCGAGATCGTCGACCAGCTCCCCGACGAGCGGATCGCATGGCGCACGGTGGGCGGTGACGTCCAGCAGATGGGCGTCGTGACGTTCCACCGCATCGACGACTCGCACACCACGGTGAGTCTGGCCATGGAGTTCGAGCCGCACGGCATGGCCGAGAAGGCCGGCGCGATGCTGGGAGTCCTGGACCGGCAGGTCAAGGGCGACCTGAAGCGCTTCAAGGGCTTCATCGAGGAGCGGGGCCGGGAGACCGGCGGCTGGCGCGGCCGGCTGGCGCCGGACGGCAGCGGCGGCCCGGTCGGCGGCGCGGACACCCCGGCCGCCGGTGGCGGCCCGGTCGGCGGGATCGGCGACGCGCCCGTGCGGGAGACGCCTCAGGCCCGGATGACCGGCGAGGGCGCACCGCCCGCGCCCGACGGCCGGGACGACCCCCGCCGGGGCTGACGCCGGCGGCGTCAGGACACCCGAGCCCGCACGACCACGTTACCATGGATGGACGGGCCGCCACCGACCCGAGCGCGCCCGTCCCCGCAAGACCGGAGGAGGCTGACCGA